>CAZLVX010000072.1:0-1456 GCA_964562965.1 uncultured Lishizhenia sp. | reverse complement strand
ACAATGCCTGATCCAAATGTTACATTTAGAGTAAATATGAGTAATTACACAGGTACGATAGCTAATGGAGTATTTGTTAATGGTTCATTTAACGGATGGTGTGGAAGTTGTAACCCAATGACTGATATGGGTAATGGAATGTGGCAAGTAACGCTTCCAATTCCAACAAGTAACATTGAGTACAAGTTTACAGTTGATGGATGGAATGATCAAGAAAACTTTACAGCGAATGACGCATGTATTGACCCGAATATGGGAGATAATTTCTACAACAGATACCTTCAAATCACAGGAGATGTGGTATTACCGGCGGTATGTTTTAGTAGTTGTTCACCTTGCCCGAGTAACGCTACTCAATTAATCGGAACTTGGAAATTAAAAGCAAGTGCTGGATCTCTTGCCGTAGGTCCTGCTCTTGGCGACGGTTCTTGGTGGTCAAATGGTGCGGCTGATGTAACAACAAGAGCTTGTCTATTTGATGATTCAATTAAATTTGAGGCGAACGGAACAATGACTCACTTTATGGATGGCAGCACTTGGTTAGAAGCATGGCAAGGAGCTTCTCCTGATGCTTGTGGAACACCAGTTGCTCCTCATAATGGAGTAGGGCCATTTACCTATTCATACAGCGGTGGTGAACTTACTATTAACGGAATTGGCGGTCATATTGGATTGGCAAAAGTTTACAATGGAGGAGAATTATCGAATCCAGCGAATGCACCAGCATCAATTACATACCAATTATCATTTGCTAACAATGACAATACCATGATTGCAGATATCAATTTCGGACCTGGATGGTGGAGATTTATCTACGAGAAAACTCAACAAGTTGTAGTAGCAGATCCAAATATTACCTTTAAGGTTGACATGTCTGACTACACGAACCCAATTGCAACGGGTGTGTTCTTAAATGGAAGCTTTAATAATTGGTGTGGTAACTGTACTCCAATGACTAATACATCCGGTTCAATTTGGGAAGTAACAGTGCCGCTAACTGCAGGTCCAATTCAGTATAAATTTACCATTGACGGTTGGAATGATCAAGAATTCTTTGTTGGTGGAGAGTCGTGTGTGGATACAATTGCAGATGGATTCTTTAATCGCTACTATGTTGTTTCCGCTGATGCAACTTTACCTGCGGTTTGTTTCGGTAGTTGTGATGTTTGTCCAAGTATTGGAATTGTTGAGAACGCAATCGACTTGGATGTTTTCCCTAATCCAGCTAACGATAAGTTGACAGTGTCATCAACAGAAAAGATTAATTCAATTGAAATTATTTCAATGAACGGGTTGGTGGTTTTACAAAAATCAATCAATCAATCCTCAGCAATTCTTAACGTAGAAAACCTGAAATCAGGTACCTACTTCGTTAAGGTAATCACTGATGACAACTATTTATTCGAAAGAATTATCATAGAATAGTTTTATTGGTTAACGATCAGAAAAGGAAGAG
>CAZLVX010000071.1:0-10661 GCA_964562965.1 uncultured Lishizhenia sp. | reverse complement strand
TCAAGCGATTCAACCGGAAGGTGTCGACAAAGTTTCAAAAGTCATGACAACAAAAAATATTTCCAGAATTCGCGAATTGGTGCGTAAAGTATACTTGGATGAAAAAATAGAACAATATATCGTTAATATAATCTCTGCCACGCGCTCTCCTGAACGCTATAATCAAGGTGGGATGTTGGTCTATGGTTCTTCTCCAAGAGGAAGTATAAATTTAGCCCTAGCGGCAAAAGCTTTTGCATTTTTGAAGGGACGTTCCTTTGTTATTCCTGAGGACATCCGAGCAATGGCTGTAGATGTTTTGCAACACCGAATAGGATTATCTTATGAGGCAGACGCTGAACGTATTACTTCAAAACAAATTATTGAACGATTAGTTAGTGTGGTGGATGTTCCATAAGGTCGTAAATGGATAAAAAGACTCTTTTCTCTAAACTTCGAATTCTAAACCTAAAACCTCGATTTAGATCAAGTAATCGGCATTTTGGCAATGCGCGTTCCACAATTAAAGGAACGGGAATGTCCTTTTCCGAGGTGCGTGAATATCATTTTGGCGACGAAGTTCGAACTATTGATTGGAATGTTACGGCGCGTTACAATGTTCCTCACGTTAAGATTTTTGAAGAAGAAAAAGAACAACATTTTTTGATTGTTTTGGATTCCTCTACGTCGAATATGTTCTCCGAAAATGGTATTTCTAAATGGGATAAACAAATTGAAGTAGCAGCAATGATTGCCTTTTCGGCTTGGAAGCAAAATGACCATTTTGGATTATTGATTTTTTCCGATAAAATTGAGCTATACCTTCCATTTTCAAAAGGTAGAATGCATTTTTATGCGACAATAGATAAATTGCTTACGTACCGTCCTGGAATTACAAGAACGCGCTTGGAGGTACCTTTCGAGTGGCTTTCTAAAGAAAAGTTACCGCGTTCCACCATTTTTTTTGCGAGTGATTTTTTATCAAATCTTTCTATTTCTGATCAGGTAAAAAGAGTAGTTTTTCGACATAAGCTGTTTTTCATTTGTGTGCGAAACAAAGAGGAGGAAGTTCTTCCTGATGTTGGATGGGTGCAAGTTGAAAATTTTGAATCGGGAAGAAAGACATGGTTAAATACTTCCTCTGAGAAGACTCGTTTTTTCTATCGTGATTTTTTCGACAAACAAACAATTCAGTTGGATCAACTATCTGTTAACAATGGGATAAAATGGAAGAAGCTATTTACAGATGAAAATACCTATCAACTGTTAAATTCACTCTATCAATAGTTTATGAAAGTAGTTTTGCTCTTTCTTTTTTTTCCGTTTATTCTGTTTGCTCAAGAGGTTGAGGTCTTTACTAATTTAGATTCCCTAAAGGTGGGAATTCCTTTTAAATTGACCTATCGTGTTAAATTGAACGGAACTTTTCCATGGAAAGAGAAATCATCAAAAGTGTTCCCGGCCTTTTCCCTTGAAAATCCAAAGGATTCTTGTTATGTTGAATTGGTAAAGGAGGAACGAATAAAGGATTTAGTGGGCTGGCAAAAATATGAAATGACACTTATTCCTTGGGATACCGGTACGGTTGTATTAAAAGAAACCAAGTATTCTCTTGGAGATAGTACAGTCACATTTTCATCGGATACGGTTTTTGTATCTACCGAATTGATTGATGGTTCCAACGATATTATTGACATTCGAGAGAAATTTATCGACTCAAGTAAAAATTCCAATAACGACGAACAAAAAAACAATTGGATTTACTGGGTTTATCTATTTTTAGGCTTAGGGCTCTTGAGTGCTTTACTCTATTGGGTTATAATAAAAAGGAAAAGGAAATCACGTGAATCATTGTTGAAGACACCAAAGGAACGAGCATTAAATGAATTGGAAAAACTAAAGAATGCTAGAACTTGGGAGACAAATCAAAAGGAATATTACGATAAGTTATCATGTATTCTCAGAACTTATATTACGGAAGAATTTCTTGTTAATCTGATGGATAAAACCACAAGCGAAACGAAGGTATTGTTAAAAACAATGGGATTGAATGCTTCAATAGTAAAAGAAATTGAGGAAATACTCAACAGCGCTGACTTGGTAAAATTCGCCGCATCGTCCTCGAGTCATATTTTTGCACAGGAAAAATTAGAGACGTGTGTTGCCCTTATCGATACACTGAAAAAAAATGATCAAAATGTGGGGTAATTGGAATATCAACCCTTGGAGTTACAGTTATTTTGAACCATTTTTTCTTTGGTTATTGTGCCTATTACCTATTATTGGATGGCTTTTGTTTCGAAAGGAATTTTACAGAAAAGCAGATCTCCCATTTTCCGTCCCTTCCTTTTTTCAAAAAAGAATAGAAAATAGATCGATTGTTTGGGTGAGAAGAATTCTCATACTATTGAAATTGAGTGTATTTGCTTTATTTTTATTCATTTTAGCCAAGCCTTTTCGTTGGAAGGATATGCAAATTCATCCGGATAATTATGCATTCGGAATTGACATTATGTTGGCGATTGATGTGTCTTTGTCCATGCAAGCCAAAGATTTTAATCCAAACCGTTTACAAGCGGCAAAAAATGTGGCTTACGAGTTTATTGAACAACGAGAAGGAGATAGAATTGGATTTGTTGCTTACGCTGGAGAAGCTTATTCTGCGTGTCCACCTACACGTGATTATGTCCAGTTAAAGTCAAAAATTCAAGAGGTTAATGGCTTTGAAATGGAGCAGGGAACGGCTATTGGCACAGGTCTCGGGACAGCCGTTCTCCAATTAAAAAATGATACACTTAAATCTAAGGTTATTATTTTATTAACCGACGGAATGAATAATGCGGGGCAATTGAGTCCATTAGCAGCGGCAGAATTAGCAAAAAGTAAAAATATATGTGTTTATACTATCGGTATTGGTTCAATGGGAAAAGCTTTAACACCGGTAGTTACTCCTTTTGGATTGAATTATGAATATCAAGAGGTAGAAATTGATGAAAGTACGCTTAAATCTATTGCCTCCCAAACCGGGGGAATGTACTTCAGGGCAACTGATCAATCGAGTTTATCAGAAATTTATGAAAGAATTGATCAGATGGAGAAACAGAAAATGGCAGATAAGATGAGTCAAATAGATCCTCCTACCACACCAAATGCATTTCTAAATTGGTTGTTATTTTTGGTGATGTTGATATTTGTAATGGAATTCGGCTTATTTACCTTTCAACGAAACCGAGGATGAATAGTTTGAAATACATATATCTAAGAATTATTGCTTTACAGGCGATGATTTGGATTTTTATGCTTCTACTCTTTTATTTTTTTGGTGGTTTTGATGCAGATCCAAAGTGTTATTTTGTTCATCCAAGTTACCTTGTTCTACTCGGCTTGTTTCTTCCTTTTTCTCTTGTTTTCGGTTGGGCAATTTATAAAACGAATCAGTTGAAGTGGGGGAGAGAAAGTATAATTGGAATTTCTACGTCCTATATGTCCGTCCAATTGTTGCTCATGAGTTTAGTTTGGTACGCCATAGTTATAGCAGCAGCCATGCCAATTTATGGTAAAGAAAAAGCCATGTCATCAAAATCAAATCTTGAGCTAATTATTTGTCTTGATATTTCTAAATCGATGAATGTTAAAGATATGGAAGGGAGCTCACGTTTAGATGTTGCCAAACGAGTTATTAGCTCTTTACTTTCGAAATCTTCGGGAGAACAAATTGGCCTCTGTATTTTTGCAGGAAATGCAATTCGTGAAATTGAACTTACTCGCGATTATCAACTTATTAGAACTGTGGTTTCCAATGTTGAAAGCGAACTTATTGAACCGCAAGGGACAGACATTGCCGCAGCATTTCAACAGGCCAAGGAAATGTTCAGTTCAAACGTCATTAACAAGTCAGTATTGATGATTACGGATGGAGAAAATCACGAATCGGATAATCAGGACAGCGAGATTTACAAGGAAATACTATCAAAGGATATTAAAACGTGTATAGTTGGACTAGGATCTAGCACAGGTGGACCAATACCTTCGCGGTCAACAGATAACGATGCCTCAAACCTAATGGACGATAATGGAAACGAGTGGATTTCCAAACTTGACCAAGAATCGATAAAACAACTTGCCACATCAACAGCTGGTAGTGCTATTATTTCTTCGGAAGCATATCCGGATATTGAAGCGATATTAACACAAATTAACCTCATGAAAAGAGAGAATTCTCGAACTTTGGACGTGGATGTGGAAGCGATGCGTTACAAGTGGTTTGTGTATGCTGCACTCATTGCTTTTTGCACGTTGTTATTATTACCTGTAATATGGAAAAAGTAAGTTTAGTATTCTTTTTGTTTTTGTCCTCAGCTTTTTTTGCTCAAAATAAATCTGAACTATTGGATAAAGCTCAAGAAGCTTATGCTAATAAAGATTTCGAGGATGCACTTTTTTATTACCAAAAACTAGATTCTTTATCGGGTCGAAAAGGAGATTATGCTGAAGAAATGGCTCAAACTTTATATCGACTGAAAAAATTTAATGAAGCACGGAATGCATATTCAGATAAAAAGACTAATACTTCAGATGCCGATATTGATTATAACGTAGGAAACACATTTTACAACGAAGGAAAATTCCAAGATGCAATAAACGCCTACAGAGATGCTCTTAGAAAGAATCCGAATGATGCGGAGGCAAGGCATAATTTATCTATGGCGATGCGAAAGAATAGAAATGAACAAAAAAAACCTAAGGACAAGGAAGAGAAAAATAACGACGACAAAAACGATCAAAATCAATCAAACAATAAAGATCAGCAAAAGAAAGAAGATAAAAAAGATCAGAATCAATTAGATTCAAAATCGAAAAGACAGGATGCAAACCAGGGTAAAGAAAAGCCTGTGCCACAGGAAAAAAGTCAAGAATTATCCAATAAGGATATTGAGAAAAGAAAAGTGGATAAAATGCTAGAGAATTTAGCGATAGAAGAAATGAAAACCAAGAGTAAAGTAAACAACGCCAAAGGAAAATCAAGGCGTATTTCAAAGCCATGGTAGCAAGAATATTAATAGTTTCTATAGTTTTATTTTCAGCCTTATTTGGTTGGGGACAATCTCTTCGTTTTGAAATAAATTCTACTAAAATTTCAGTTGGAGAGCGAGTAGAACTTAAGGTGATATCTGACATTAATGGATCTATAGATATCAAAACGCCTAAAACCTTTCATTATGGAACTGCTGAACAATCAAGTATGCAACAACAACTTGATCATTCTGGTAGGTTAACAGTTCAAATGAGCTACATTAGAGATGGCTATTTTGATGCTCCGGGAAACTTTGTTTTAGGACCGGTAACACTCAAATCAGGTAAGAAATCTGTAACATCCAATACCATAAATGTCGTTGTAACAAAAAATCCTACTAATAATCCAAGTAGGGGGACATCCTCATATAGCGAACGTGAGTTGAAAAAACCTGCATTTGGAGTTGTAGAACCAAACAAAAGTAAAATATATGAAGGGGAATCAGTAGTATTACAAGCAAAGGTGTTGGCTAGATTGTTCCCAGATAACATGAACCGCTATAGGGCTTATGCTATAGATGGAAGTGTTTCTAATTATGAACTTGGAAATCCTGAACAAATTAATAGTTCAAAAGAACAAATTGCCGGGTTTGAATGGAATACCTTCACATTCGATCGAAAGGTACTTTTTTTTGATAAAAAGGGGACTTATAAAATAAAGCCCTTCGATATTAACTTAGAAATCGATTTTGGATATTTAGGTGTAAGGTCTAATTCTCCTTCAATTGAAGTTATCCCTCTACCTGCAAATAAACCCAAAGACTTTATTGGATTAGTGGGGGATATACAATTAGCATTTAATGTACAATCAAAACCAATTAAAAAAGGGGATATTTTAACCTTTAAGATTGAACTGAAGGGTAAAGGTAATATTCAAAGTGCTTTGGTTCCTTCTGTTAATGTTCCCAAGGGATGGCAAGAATACGCTGCTCCAAAGCCAACATCGCGCTATACCTTTACCGAAGCTGGAGCAGAAGGGTCGTTGGTGTACGAATATGCATATAAATGTGTGGAAGATAAACCTTCAAATTGGGAAGCTATCACACTTAGCTATTTTGATCCTTCAAATGGAAAATATAAAACCCTTCAAACAGATCCGATCGTTTTCAATGAAGCAGGTGTTTCAATGGCAAAAAATCAAGAAAGTAAGGGAGACCCGAAGGAAATGTCTAAAACCTCACTGATACAAAATGCTTCAAATGAAACAGAAACCGATTCTCCTTTCAAAAGTCCAATATTATGGTTAACCTTAGCGTCTATTGTTGCATTTGCTTTTCTCATAGGTGTCATCGGAAGACCTAAATTCAGAAAGAAAAAGTTCTCTTCGTTAGATTACAATAAACCTTATATTGCTCCCTGGTCCTTGGTGGAATCAGACATAGAAAAGGCCTTGAAATCTTTTGGTTTGGGAGATAAAAGTGATGCTGTTCAATATTTAGAAAATGCAGTTTCAAAGTCAATAAGCATCAATTTAGAAGTGGATTACCGAGAAGTTTCAACAGCATTATTGGTGCAATCTTTTTTAGACAAATCAACAAATCAGGAACTTAATCAAAAAATTAACGATTTCTTTTATCAAGCCCAATTGTACCGTTATGGATACGGAATATCCGAAGATGAGTGGAAAAATATTCATGATTTATCAATGGAAGTGATAGCAATTTTGAAAAAGTAAACAAATTATTTATTCAATCAATTCATTTTAATTTTCATTAAATCAGTGGGTTTAATCATTGGTTTGTAACGATTGTGAAAAAAAACAGTTAAAAACCCAACCTTTTTCTATTGTATTACGTTAAAGCAAAACTAGAAACTCGAATAACAAGAAATGAGACAATTAAAAATTGCAAAACAAGTAACGAATCGTGAAACCGATTCATTGAACAAGTATCTTCAAGATATCGGCAAAGTTGATTTAATTACGGCAGATGAAGAAGTGGATTTAGCTAGAAGAATTCGTCAAGGTGACAGAGCTGCGCTAGAGAGACTTACCAAAGCCAACTTACGATTTGTAGTATCTGTTTCTAAGCAATATCAGAATCAAGGCTTAGCGCTTCCTGATTTAATAAACGAAGGTAACGTTGGATTAATTAAAGCTGCTGAACGTTTTGATGAAACGCGAGGATTTAAATTTATATCTTATGCTGTTTGGTGGATCCGTCAATCAATCTTACAGGCATTGGCAGAGCAAGCAAGAATTGTTAGATTACCATTAAATAAGATAGGAAATATTAATAAAATCAATAGAGCCTATTCGGAATTAGAGCAGAAATTCGAGAGACCTCCTTCTGCGGATGAACTTGCTGAGTTTTTAAATTGCTCTACTGAAGAAGTGAAACAATCTTTGTCCCAAAATGGTCGTCATGTTTCTATGGATGCACCACTTGTTGAAGGAGATGAGTCGTCGTCTAGTATGTACGATGTGATGTCAGGAGATTCGTTGCCTTCGCCAGACAGTAACTTGGTTTTAGAATCTTTAAGAAGAGATATTAAAAGTTCTCTTACTACTTTAACTCAAAGAGAAAGTGATGTAATTAGTATGTTTTATGGCTTAGAAGGTAAGGCTCCGATGTCTCTTGAGGAAATCGGCGATAGATTTGATTTGACACGAGAAAGAGTGCGACAAATCAAGGAGAAAGCAATAAGAAGACTTAAGCATACTACAAAAAACAAAACACTTAAAAGTTATCTAGGATAATTTTCAATTTGTTCAGCAACCACCACACCACTCATGCTGAACAGTTTGGAATCTTTAAAGGTCGTGAATAGCGACCTTTTTTAGTTACATAGGATCAACATCAATTACAATTTTAACACTTTTATTTACTGGCTTTTCGTAAAAATCGTGAATTATTGCTTGGAGTTTTTCTTTTACCTTTTTTTCAGGTGCTCCTCGTTCTATTTTGAGTTTTATTTCTTTTAAGTATAAATTCTGAATTCTCTTAATAATTGGAAATTCTGGACCAAGCACACGTTCTTTGAAATATTGACGCATGGTTTGAGCAAGTTCTGAAGCTGATACCTCAAGTTGAGGTTCTTGTGAATGCTTTAGCGTAATATTTATGACCTTGTAATAAGGAGGGTAAAAATAATTCTCCCGTTCTATTTTTTCGTGTTTGTAGAATGATGGGTAATCATGTTGCATGACATGTTGTAAAACCCAATGGTCCGGATCCCCCGTTTGAATAATCACTTTCCCTCTTTTCGCTTTTCTTCCTGCTCGACCTGCCACCTGTGATATCAGTTGATAGCTACGCTCATATGCTCGAAAATCGGGTCTATTCAATAACATATCTGCGTCGAGAACACCAACTAATCCTACGTTATCAAAATCCAAACCTTTGGTTATCATTTGAGTACCAACGAAAATGTCAATTTTCCGCTCTTCAAATTCATTCAACAAAAGTTGATAGGCATTTTTACTGCGCGTGGTATCCAAGTCTAACCGCTTAATTGTTTTTTCGGGAAAGAGAAGTGCCAGTTCATCTTCAATTTTCTCAGTTCCAAAACCAATCATTTTAAGTCGATTGCTTCCACAAGCCGGGCAGGCACCCATTGGATTGGTTACGAAGCTACAGTAATGACATTTCAAGTGATTTCCGTGCTTATGATAGGTTAATGAAACATCACAGTTCGTACATTTCGGAGTCCAGGAACAAACTTCACAAGCCCATTGAGGTGTATAACCTCTCCGGTTTTGAAAAAGAATGATCTGCTCACTTCGCCCCAGGGCTTCCTTCATTTCTTCCAATAAAAAAGAACTTATGTGGCCATTCATACTTTTAAGACGTCGTTCACGTTTTAGGTCGGCAATCAATACCTCTGGCATGCTCAAACCTTTGTAACGTTCGTATAATTTAACAAAACCATACCTGCCTTCTGTTGCGTGGTAATAGCTTTCCATTGCTGGTGTTGCTGAGCCTAAAAGGACTTGACAATTGTGCATTTTTCCCAACACAATTGCGGCATCTCTTCCGTTATAGCGCGGCGATGGGTCATATTGTTTAAACGAACTTTCATGCTCCTCATCAACGATAATAAGTCCTAAATTTTGAAATGGAAGAAAAACAGAGGAGCGTGCCCCTAAAATAATTCTGTATTGATCTAAGTTGTTTTCAAAAACTTTATTCCAGATTTCTACTCGCTCGTTTTGATTAAATCTCGAATGATATACTCCAACTTGCTCTCCGAAATACGCAGAAAGTCTCGTAATCAGTTGAGTAGTGAGAGCAATTTCAGGAAGTAAAAAGAGTACTTGTTTTCCTTGATCAAGATACTCTTGAATGAGTTGCACATAAATTTCTGTTTTTCCTGATCCGGTAACCCCGTGAAGCAGACAAATTTTTCCTGGATGTTCAAAATAAGTGCGAATTTCTTCTAATGCAACCTGTTGTGGTTCTGTTAACGTTGGAATTTCTTTATTTTGACCAGAATTTAAATGGATTCGATCAATTTGAAAGCGTTCTTGGTAAATAAAACCTTTCTTTTCGAGTGAAGAAAGCACAGAGGCGCTTCCAATTTCTAGAACTTTTTGCTTCGAAACGGGCATGTTTAGCCCCCCTTCATCTGTTTTAAGCTTCAACAAATGTATCAATAGTTCCACTTGCTTTGCGCTTCGCGCATCTTGTTCGAGTTTTGAAATTGCTTCACTAAGTTTATTTTCATCCAAAAATTCATCAGACAACATGATACAAGTGACTGTTTTTGGAGTGTATCTGTCTTGAATGGATTCGTGCGTAGTGACAATGTTTCGCTCAATCAAGCGCTTGATCATCCCGTGTATAGACTTAATTCCTAGTAATGATGAGAGTTCTTTTAGATCACATTCATCTCGGTTTTCTAGTATAGAAATCAATTCTTCTTCTTTTTCAGAAACATAATCTAGTTCCTTAACATAACTTGGATGCAATAGAATTTTAGTTTCGCTTGCCAATTTAAAATTAGCCGGAAGTGCTGCGTTCATAACATCACCGATCGGTGCCATGTAGTAGGAAGAAATCCATTGCCAGAAAGTATATTGTAAGGAAGTAATTATCGGTGTTTCATCGAGAAGATGTTCAATGTATTTAGCTTGATAAAGGGACGGAACTTCTTGGTGAATTCTTGTGATAATTCCCGTTTGTAACTTGTTCTTTCCAAATGGTACGATTACCCTAACGCCAAATTGAATGTTATCGTTTAATTCAAAAGGAACACGATACGTAAATTCTTGATGAATGGGAACGGGAAGAATTACATCCACAAAAAAGGTAATACGCTCGCTCATGTAAGAATTACCCTTTTATCTATTATTGGCAAGCGAACGCTTCCTCTTGGTTCACAACGTTATCTCCCGGATGGTTAGAACAAAATAATAACATTCCTGTTTTTGGTCCTAGGCAAAGTTCCCGTGTGCTTTTCTTATCAATAGCGCGTATGTAAGCTTGCTGAGGTGACGTGTAAAAAGGTTTGTAAACTCTTAATGTTTGACGAGAAGAAAAAATCCCTAGAACATTACCTCCATTATTAATGGTCAAATTGGTGTACGAGGGTTTTGATTGTGCTAAACTAGAACTTGGTCTATTCACTACAATGTAATTGTATAAATCTTCTGATCCACCTGTAAATGT
>CAZLVX010000070.1:0-11022 GCA_964562965.1 uncultured Lishizhenia sp. | reverse complement strand
TTGGGATTTCGTCATATCTCTTCGCGCCCAAATATTGTGAAATATAAGTTTTAGTTGTCCCAGCAAATCCCCATATGGGAACAAATGCTAAGAAGTAGATTGAGCGGATGTTTTGTGATACCGTCAGGTCGAATTGTCCTTTTCTTTCAAGCCATGTAAAAAACAATGTCCAGGTTGCAAGGGCTAAGAATCCTTGAAACATGAGCGGACTACCCACCTTGAGCAACTCTTTCATTGAACGTATATTAAATGAAAAATGCCGAAATAATTTTAACGACCTAGCATCTTCCGAAATCAATAAGAAGATAAATAAGAAAAGCATTCCCATACCATCTGCTAATGTTGAGGCCAAAGCAGCTCCTTCGAGGCCCATTTCAGGCATTCCGAGTTTGCCGAATATTAGGGTGTAATCTAACAACACGTTACTTAAGGCCGTAATTAATGCAGAAATCAATACTACCCATGTCTTTCCTTTCGCGAGGAAAAACGCTTGTATTGAAACAGTTATAAATGCAAAAAACAACGCGAAACTTCTAATTTGAATAAATTGACCTTGTAATGAGGCAATCGTTTGATTTTTGGAATAAGCTACAATTTGTGGAGGCATTAAAAAGTACAAGATGACAAACAAGAGTATGGCCAAAAGTAAATTAGTTATTACAGAAGTGCCAAAAACTCTGCCTATTCGTGACGCTTGATTAGAACCGAATCTTCTTGCAATGATGATTTGTGAACCATCTCCCATTCCCAAAAGACACATGTACATAGTAATATACGCGAGACCTCCATTTCCTACTGCATCGAAAGCCTCAGTAGAATAGCGACTAATAAAAGCCGAATCTGTAATCATGACAATCGATTGGATAAAACCCGAAATCATCATGGGTATCGCTACTTTTAATATCTGCTTGTAACTATATTCCAGCATCATAAAACTTGAATTACAAGACCTTTTAAGTACTCTCCCTCGGGATGAAAGGCGCTGATTGGGTGATCAGCTGGTTGATGCAATTGTTCAAGGATTTTCACTTCTCTATCCGCTTCAATAGCTGCCGCTATTACGGTATGTGTGAACAAAGCCTTATCCACCACTTGCGAACACGAAAAAGTGAAAATAATTCCACCTGGTTTTATTTGCCGAATGGCATATGCATTTAGTCGCTTATATCCTTGAATTGCTTGGTGCCTTTTATCGCGGTGCTTGGCAAACGCAGGCGGATCTAACACTATGATATCAAAATCTTCCGGAAGATCTTTGATGTATTCCATAGCATCAGCGATTACCGAAATGTGAGTTCCTTTGTAAGAGTTTAATTTCAGGTTCTGTTCCGTAAGTTCAATTGCCTTTTTCGAGGAATCTAAAGAATGAACGAGCGTAGCTCCTTTCCAAAGTGCTTGAAGACTGAAACCTCCAGAATAGCAAAATGTATTTAGAACTTTTTTATTTGTAGCATACCTGCCAAGTAAGTTTCTGTTTTCTCTTTGATCAATGAAAAATCCAGTTTTTTGTCCATTTATCCAATCGATATGATATAGAATTTCATTTTCCATAGCTGCATGTGGAACAGAGCAAGATCCATGAAGGTAGCCATCTTCAACTCCATCAATGCCATGAAGTGCTTCTTTTGATTTACAATAAATGGCAACTAATTCTTTGTCAATAACCTTAATCAGCGCTTCTTTAATCGCAGTTAATTGCTTGTACATTCCTAACGTATGACATTGTACAACGGCTACTCCTCCATAGAAGTCAACAATTAATCCAGGTAAGCCATCTCCCTCACCATGACAAATGCGAAAAATTGAATTTGTTTTGGAGAGCAATCCAAGTGAAACTCGAGTGGCAAATGCTTGTTGAAGTTTTAAATAAAAGAAATCACTGTTAATTACAGAATTTTCAAAAGATAGCATTCTTACTGCTATTGTAGCATGTTGGAAATGACCAACACCCAAAAGGTTCTCTTTTGAATCTAAGACACAAACCAAATCACCGTCTTGTAATTCCTCGTCTATCAAGTCAATAGCGCCTGAAAAAACCCAGGGATGCTTTCGACGTAAAGAATGGTCTTTATCTTTTTTGAGAACGATGCGAGCATATTGCATTCGGCAAAGGTACATAGCATAATCTAAGTTTGTTCAATGTTTTCATTTTCAACACAAAAATTGTATACAATTAACAGTAAAATAGACCGACTAAATGGCTTTTTTTTAACTTTGGAACTATGAAATTTATTACCAATTCACATTTGTTCTCAGGAGCTATCGTTTTACTTTATTTATTGAATTTTTTTATTGCCGATGGGTTCAATGGCGGAGCAGATACAATTTCTCATTACCATATCTCAAGATTTTCATGGGAATATCCAACTTTATTGATGGATCAATGGGGAAAACCCATGTTTAATATTTTAATGTCTCCATTTGCCGTTTTGGGATTCAAAATGGTGGTTCTTGTAAATATTCTCCTCATATTTCTTAATGCACTTTTGGCATACCGAATTGCCGAACACCTCAAGATTAAGAATCCAATTTGGGTTTCCTGGTTGTACTTACTCACACCCATAGTTATTGGAAATTCAATT
This sequence comes from uncultured Lishizhenia sp., assembly GCA_964562965.1. GTDB lineage: Bacteria > Bacteroidota > Bacteroidia > Flavobacteriales_D > Crocinitomicaceae > UBA952. Next base: position 8,440 of record CAZLVX010000070.1, on the reverse strand, counting down.
TCAAGTCTTACCGAACCCTTGTGTTCACTTTTTCTAATTGGATTTATTTATTTGGCGTTAAAAGAAAGATGGATGTTGGCTTCGTTATCACTTAGCTTTATGCCTTTTGCGCGAAGTGAAGGTTTTGTAATGCTACTATTGGTTCTTATTTTCTATGTGCTTAGTAATCGTAAAAAGTATATTCCATTTCTATTGACAGGCACATTATTGTTTAATAGTATTGGCTATGCCATGACAGGATTACCTCTCTGGATATTTCAGGCAAATCCATATATACACACAGATATTACAGTGTATGGAAGTGGTACATTCTATCATTTTTTTATTGCAGCCATTCCGATTTTCGGGTTTGTATTTATTCTTCTCGTCTCTCAGTCTATCAGATTGTTCCCAAATTTGAAAAAAATATTTTCAACTCATTCTTGGAATCTAAACGAACAGTTTTGGTTTTGGATAATATTGGGAAGTTTTTGGGGATATTTTTTAGCGCATGTAGTACTTTGGTGGTTTGGCATGTGGGCTTCTTTGGGGTTACTTCGAGTGATGTTTGTGATAGGTGTTCCAGCGGCTTTACTCATTGTCAAGGAGATTGAGTTTTTGGAAAATAAATATGTTAATTTGCAAAATAAACGAGCTCGTTTCGTATTTTGGGCTCATGTGATTCTGCTTCCTTTTGTTATACGCTTATTCCCCCTGCAAGAAATTGAAATATTTCCCCCTAAAGGTGTTGAAGAGGTAACGATTGATGATTTCATTAGTGAGTTTAAAACGAATGAAATTTGGGACAACAGAAAATTATTTACAGGACATCCTTACATACTTTTCAAATTGCAAAAAGATCCTTTCGACTCAGATAAGGCTGCAAATTTATGGGATTGGAAAAATGCAAAAAAAGGAGATTTAATTGTTTGGGATGGACATTTTGGACCAAATGAACATGGAGTACCACTTAAAGAGATAGATAATGACCATTCATTTAAATTACTCTTGAATGTTGAACCGGAAAGTGAATTTTATACACTTAATAATAGTAAATTCTGTGTACGTTTGTACGAAAAACAATAACTATGGCAAGTAGACGCGACTTAAAAAAGAAGATTAACCAATTTATTTTAGCTGACGTGATAGATGAATGTATCTATTTAGAAGAGCAAAATCCTAATTTGGTAGAAAGATGTGATAAAATTATTGACGAAGCTGTCGGGTTTTATAATGCCATGATGACTAAAATTAATCAAGCTAAAACGAAATCGGATTTCAGAGAAATAAACGAAATTTTCGATGCAAGGGTGGATGAGTTTGTCGATGCCTTGAATCAAATAAATGCTTAACCAAGAGAATTCGTTTAAGACATTCAAACACTATTTATTAGTGGTTATGTCTTTAACATTTCTTTTCTTGTCTGTTATTTTCAAAACCAAGTTAGAACTCAGTTTCCTTCTTGGTGGATTGATGATTTTTTTGTGGGTTTTCGAGATCATCCCTATCTATGTGACGGCTTTGTTGCCAATTTTACTTGCGGTGCCAATGGGCCTGCTTACTCCAAATGATGTGGCTCTTTCCTATGGAAATAACAACGTTTTTTTGTTTTTTGGAGGTTTTGTAATGGCACTAGGATTAGAGAAATGGGGTGTCCATGAACAAATAGCCAGACGAATAATTGCGGTCGTAGGAGACGAAAAACCTAAAGTATTATTAGGATTTATTTTGAGCACAGGTTTGCTAAGTATGTGGATTTCAAATACCGCTACAACGCTCATGATGTTACCAATGGCAATCGCTGTAATTCAATCGATGCCTAAACAACATCAAGATTCGAAATTTTCTTTGTTTCTGATGCTTTCAATTGCATATTCGGCGAGTATAGGAGGAATGGCAACATTAGTTGGATCTCCGCCAAATACTCAAATGGCTGCGATTGTAGAACAAAATTTCAATGTGTCAGTATCCTTTTGGGATTGGATGAAAATTGGAGTACCTGTAAGTCTTGTTATAATGTTGCTGATGTACTTATATTTTTATGTTCTCCTGGGCAAAGAAAGAGATGATCAGCACGATTTCAGTCTTAAAAAATCCCCATGGACATCCGAACAAATAAAAGCAATTGTCATTTTTTTATTGGTTGTCGTGTTTTGGTCATTTCGAGAATGGATTTCCGAATGGATAGGGTTTCCTTATAAAGACGAAGGACCAGCAATTCTTGGTGCAATTCTTATGTTCATCATTCCTGATAGTCAACAAAAAGGTTATTTATTATCATGGAAAGATACAGAGAAACTTCCTTGGGGAATATTGTTGCTTTTTGGCGGTGGTTTAGCCTTGGCAGCAATATTTGAAAAGAATGGAGTAGTCACGAGTTTAACAAGTGCGTTTAGCACATATGCCAATGAAAGTATTTTCATTCTATTGCTTGTTGTGGTGTTTATTGCGATTTTTGTTACTGAAATAATGTCAAATCTAGCCCTTGTGACATTGTTTGTTCCTATCGTAGGTGCTTTCTGTGTGGAGCAAGGTATTCCCGTATTACAACTTTGTTTACCATTAACCTTAGCTGCAAGTTGTGCATTTATGTTGCCCGTGGGAACTCCTCCGAACGCAATTGTTTTTTCCTCAGGAAGAATACGTATGCATCAGATGGTAAAAGTTGGGTTTGTGCTTAATATTATCTCTCTAATTACCTTAGTGTTGATCTCATATTTTATTTTAAAATAAGTTATTTTATCAATTAAAAAATCTTATGAAATTCACACTAATTTCATAGCTGTGAAAGTGTTTTATTCATATCTTTAGTTCTTAGGTTTTATTAAAAGAATAACTATGTCTGATTTTCCTTGGTTTAAAAGTTACCCAGAATTTGTTGATCGTTCAATTTCGCTTGATAGATATGATAATATAGTCTCTATTTTTGATGAGGCAGTGTCTAAATTCGGAAACAAAGTTGCATTCAAAAACATGGATGTTAGCCTAACCTTTAACCAAGTAAATGCCCATGTTGACAGTTTGGTTTGGTACCTTCAAAACAAGACCAATCTTAAAAAAGGAGATAGAATTGCTTTACAGATGCCAAATTTGTTGCAATTTCCAATCACAATTTTTGCTTGTCTGAAAGCAGGTTTGGTTATTGTTAATACGAATCCGCTATATACGGCAGAAGAAATGCGCCATCAATATAAGGATTCAGGAGCAAAGGCAATTATTATTTTGGAGAATTTCGCCAGTAATTTGGAAAGTATATTAAAGGATACCGCTATTGAAACGGTAATTGTTACTTCAATTGGCGACATGCTTGGAGGATTAAAAGGTACTATAACCAATTTCGTGGTTAGGAAAATTAAAAAAATGGTACCCTCGTATTCTCTCCCTTCAGCCATTTCATTGAAAAATATTTTAAAGGAGAACAAAGGTAAAAAGGGAAATTCAGTTCAAATAGCGTGGGATGACTTGGCATTTTTACAATATACGGGAGGTACAACTGGAGTTTCAAAAGGGGCGTCTTTGTCTCATGGGAATTTATGCGCTAACGTACAACAAGTTGAAGCATGGATAGGACATGTTTTTAAAGATGGTGAAGATACAATCATTACGGCGTTACCGATGTACCACATTTTTGCTCTGACAGCGAATTGCATTGTGTTTTTTAGATATGGTGCTGTTAATGTATTAATTACCAATCCAAGAGACATGAAGTCCTTCTGCAAGGACTTAAAGAAAAATCCTTTTTCTATTCTGACTGGAGTCAACACCTTATTCAATGGCTTACTTAATCAGGAAGTTTTTCAGCAATTGGATTTTTCAAAATTGAAATTATCCTTGGGTGGGGGTATGGCCGTGCAAGATGCCGTTGCAGAGCGTTGGGAAAAGTTAACCAAAAGTCCTTTACTTGAAGCATATGGTTTATCTGAGACAAGCCCAGCTGCTACAATTAACCCTATTAACGGCACACACCGAAGAGGTTCTATTGGCCTTCCATTGCCGAATACAGAAATTAAATTGTTTGATGACAACGGAAAAGAGGTTGGAATTGGTGAACCCGGTGAGATCGGTATAAAAGGACCACAAGTGATGAAAGGATACTGGAATCGTCCCGATGAAACAGCCAAGTGTATGCTTGGAGACTTTTTCTTGACAGGCGACGTTGGTGTAATGGAAGAAGATGGATTCTTTAAAATAGTGGATAGAAAAAAAGAAATGATTTTGGTTTCTGGATTTAATGTCTATCCAAATGAAGTTGAAAAAGCAATTTCCGAAAACAGCAAGGTATTAGAAGTTGGAGTTCGCGGTGAGAAAAATCCAGACGGAACAGAATTCGTTAAAGCATTTGTTGTTAAAAAAGACCCCAATCTAACAGAGGAAGAGGTTATCGCAGAAAGCAGGAAATTATTGACCGGATATAAGGTTCCTCGTGAAGTAGTATTCAGAGATGAATTGCCTAAATCGAATGTAGGAAAGATTTTAAGAAGATTGTTGAAATAAAAAAAGTCCCGAGCAATCGGGACTTTTTAATTTGAGAAAAATCGAATTACTGTTTCTTAGATTGACAGCAAGATTTTTGTTGTGTTGAAGAGCAAGATTTGCTCTCGGCTGCGCAACAAGCTTTTTTCTTCTTTTTCTTTTTCTTGTCGTCATTTTTCTTAACGAACTCAACTCCGTTTGCTGCAGCAAAAGAAGTCGTTGCCATAGAACCAACAAATGCAGTTAAGGCGAATACTAAAACTAATTTTTTCATAGCGCTATTTTTTGTAAAGATAATGAATTATTGAAACGTTCCCAAGCGTGTAAGTTTCGCTTTAACTTTTTCACCTATTTTAACATCAATTTTCGTACCTAAGGGTAAGAAAACATCCACGCGAGAGCCAAATTTTATAAAACCAAATTCTTCGCTATGTTGGATATTTTGACCTTTTTCACTGTAGTAACAAATTCTTCTTGCTAAAGCTCCAGCAATTTGTCTAAAAAGCACGGCATGACCATTCGCATGTCTTACAACAACAGTTGATCGCTCGTTATCAGTTGAACTTTTTGGATGCCATGCAACCAAAAACAAACCTTTATGGTATTTTACATATTCTACGAGACCAGAAATTGGATAGTAATTAGCATGAACATTCAATGGTGACATGAAAATAGAGACTTGAATGCGTCGATCATTAAAATATTCATATTCTGTCGTTTCCTCAATTACGACGACCTTTCCATCTGCCGGACAAACGATATCATCATCTCCAAACGGACTTACCCGATTTGGAATTCTAAAAAATTGAATAATCAAATAAAATAGAATAATAAGTAAAGACTGTATAATCCAAAATAAAATAGGAATACAGAACAAAAAATAATAATTCATTATACTACCCAATGCGAATAATATCGCTGAAATAGTCATAATACCAAATCCCTCTCTATGAAATTTCATGATGCAATATAGTGAAGATAAAACAATGACCAAAAATAAAAGAATGGAACTGTAAATAAAACAGCGTCAAATCGATCTAAAATCCCCCCATGTCCCGGTAAAATCGAACCTGAATCTTTTACGTTCACACTTCTTTTAAAAAGAGACTCTAATAAATCTCCTAATATTGCGCTTGGCGCGGTAATTAAAGCAGCAACTAGCCAAAATGAATAGGAAAATTCTTTTGTTGTGGCAGCTAAAATCAAACTTACACCAATGGTGAAAACTACTCCACCAATGGTACCTTCCCATGTTTTTTTGGGAGAAATACGCGAAAAAAGAGGGTTTTTACCAAAAAATCGTCCTGAAAAATAAGCGAAAGTGTCATTAGTCCATATAAGCAAATACATTCCGAGAACCAATGGGAAATTTACCTGCTCGTCATTTGATAATTTTCCAAGAGAAATTATCATAATAAATGGAATGAGTGTATAACCTACGCCAAATAGTAGGGTTGAAACATTCAGAATTGGATTTCCGATATTTCTCCAAAGTTCATTGATAATTACCAAAAAGATGATCGGTACTATTACCCACGTTAAGGCTATGTCAATATCAAAGAAAAAGGTGCTTGATATTATAAGATAAATTAATCCCTGTAGAAAGTATGCCGAAATTGAATCAAGTTGTACGGATTTATCTTCTTTAAAAAAAGAAATGAACTCGTTGAGACCAAGAATCATTATAATTCCATATAACACAACTTGCCAAATTAGAGGTGCAAAACAAGAAGAAATTATGATTAAACCAAAGAAAAACCCTGTAATTGAACGTTGAGCAAGATTACTTAAAGGCATTTTCAATTATTTCTTTAGCGAATAGTTCGTGTTGCGAAGATACGTATATTTCATAGGACCCAAAATTATTGTACATCGATGCAACTGTATTTTTCGTTTGAAAGGTTATTTCTGCAGCATCAAGAAGTAATTTAATCTGTTCGAATTGAAATACGTCAGTAGTTCGGTATACGAGCAACATTATTCCTATTGTTCTGGTTTCTCCTCCTCTTTACTCGCATCATCAGTACTTTCAGCACTGTCAAAATCGGAGTCGCTAACGATATCATCAGTTGGATCTGAAACTTCGGTGTCTTTTTTCTCATTGGGCTCCTCATCAAATTCAACTTCCTCTTGAATTACTGGTTCCCATTGTCTTTTTCCAAAAATCTCCTCTAAATCTTCTTTAAAAATCACTTCATTACTCAATAACCGTTCAGCCAAAAGAGTTAATTTGTCTTGATTTTCGTTTAGAATAGTAAGTGCTCTCGTATATTGAAATTCAATTAGTTTGCTTACCTCTTCGTCAATAACTTTCGCCGTATCGTCTGAATATGGTTTTGTAAACATATCTCTACCTTGTGAATCGTAAAATGAGATATTACCCAAACGTTCATTTAATCCGTAAATTGAAACCATCGCATAGGCCTGTTTGGTGACTTTTTCTAAGTCTGAAAGTGCCCCAGTACTTATTTTTCCAAAGACCAATTGTTCCGCAGCTCTTCCACCCAGCGCAGAGCAAATTTGATCAAGAATTTGTTCGGTGGTGGTTATACTTCGCTCTTCTGGAAGATACCATGCTGCACCTAGCGATTGACCTCTTGGGACAATGGTTACCTTTACTAAAGGATATGCATGTTCTAACAACCAAGAAATTGTGGCGTGACCTGCTTCGTGAAATGCGATGGTCCGTTTTTCATCTTTGGTAATAATTTTATTCTTCTTTTCTAATCCGCCAATTATTCTGTCTACCGCATCAAGAAAGTCTTGTTTTTCAACTGCTTTTTTATCTTTTCTTGCCGCAATTAATGCAGCCTCGTTACATAAATTGGCAATGTCTGCTCCAGAAAAACCAGGAGTTTGTTTTGCTAAAAAGTCGATATCAATAGCTTTGTCAAGTTTGAGCGGCTTCAGGTGAACTTGGAAAATTTCTTTTCTTTCATTTAAATCTGGCATGTCGACATAAATCTGCCTGTCAAAACGACCAGCTCTTAAAAGTGCGCTATCCAAAACATCTGCTCTGTTGGTAGCAGCAAGAATGATGACCCCGGAATTGGTGCCGAATCCATCCATTTCGGTAAGCAATTGATTCAAGGTATTTTCACGCTCGTCGTTGGAATTGAAACCATTGTTTTTACCTCGAGCTCGACCAATAGCGTCTATTTCGTCAATAAAAATAATGGACGGTGCTTTTTCCTTTGCCTGTTTGAAAAGGTCACGAACGCGAGATGCTCCAACACCTACAAACATCTCTACGAAATCAGATCCTGACAATGAGAAAAAAGGCACTTTAGCTTCGCCAGCTACGGCTTTGGCTAGTAATGTTTTTCCTGTCCCAGGAGGGCCAACTAATAGAGCTCCTTTTGGGATTTTTGCCCCTAATTCAGTGTATTTCTTCGGGTTTTTTAAGAATTCAACGATTTCTTCAATTTCTTCTTTAGCTCCTTGAAGTCCTGCCACATCTTGAAAGGTAACGTTGGTTGACTTCCCTTTTTCATATACCTGAGCTCTTGATTTTCCAATATTAAAGATTTGGCTTCCGCCACCTCCACCTCCACCACCAGACATTCTTCGCATTACAAAAATCCAAATGGCTATAATTATTACAAACGGCAATAAGTAACTTAATATTACGCCTAAATAGTTTGTTTCCTTTTTATTCTCATAATTTGAAAATTGCTTTTCTTTTAACTCGTTTTCAAAGTTATCATAACTACCAATATCTTCTAATTCAAATACGACATTTTTATCTGCTCCATTTTTTTCAATGCTCTGAGCCATTTCTTTAAACTCCCCATCTTTTCCTTTAAGGTATTTTTTTCCGGTATCATTTAGCTCAAATTCTGCTTTTTCTTTGTTAACTATGGTAATCTTTTCAATTCCTTTCTGTTCTAAAAGCGTGTAAAGCGATTGTTTGTTTTTGATGACAACGGTACTGCTAGAATTGTAATACAATTGAAAAGCAATTAATCCAACCCCGAGCAGGGCGTAT
>CAZLVX010000069.1:1890-11147 GCA_964562965.1 uncultured Lishizhenia sp. | reverse complement strand
AAATGAAAATAATTGATTCAATTAAACGAAACATTGGCACCAATTTTGTAAATTTCGAGAAAACCTAAATTATGAAAAAGACTATTTTATTTTCTACAGGAGTAGCGTTGACATTTTTCTTATTGAGTTCCTTTAATGTAGGTACTGCGAAACAAACAGAAAAACGTTGTATTAAAATCAAATGTGGTAAAAAAGCACATTATGAGCTTTTTTCTGGATACGACGAAGCCGATATCGCACGCCAAATTAAGTACAAATACGAGACTTGCACTTGGAGCAACGCAACCATGAAAAATTGTAAAGCAGGAAAAGAATCTAAATTCTAAGGATTAAGCAATTTTACCCCAATTGGGTTTACTGGCTAAAAGATGTTGCAACACGCGTTTCATCTTTTGGTGTTCTGCTAGTTCTAAGGAAAAATCTTTAGCTATTAGTTCTTGTACAGTATTCCGAGCTAATTGAATTATTTGACCGTCTTTTGCAAGATTTGCAATTTTAAATTGTAAGGCCCCACTTTGTTGAGTCCCCATTAAATCACCTGGCCCTCTCAGTTGCAGGTCAACTTCAGAAATCTCAAAACCATCCTGAGTCTCTACCATGGTATCCATGCGCTTTTTAGATTCTTTGGATATTGCATCCCCCGTCATCAGAATGCAATAAGATTTTTCAGCACCCCTTCCTACGCGACCTCTCAACTGATGCAATTGAGACAAACCGAAACGTTCAGCACTTTCGATAACCATCACTGAGGCATTCGGAACATTTACGCCAACTTCAATAACGGTAGTAGCAACCATAATGTGTGTTTCTCCTTTCACAAATCGTTGCATTTCGTATTCTTTCACTTCAGGTTTCAACTTGCCATGGACAATACTAACTTGGTACTGAGGCATGGGGAAATAACGTGATATAGCTTCGAAGCCGTCCATCAAATTGTGAAAATCCATCCGCTCTGATTCTTTAATCAACGGATACACCACATAGACTTGTCGCCCTTTATCGATTTCCTTTTTCATAAATCCGAGTAAGGCTAAACGGTGACTTTCGTAACGGTGAATTGTGCTGATAGGTTTTCTTCCAGGAGGTAATTCGTCGATAACCGAAACATCAAGGTCACCATAAAAGGTCATGGCTAATGTGCGAGGTATCGGTGTTGCAGTCATAATGAGAATATGCGGAGCAATGGCATTTTTAGCTCTCATCTTCGCGCGCTGAGCTACTCCAAACCGATGTTGCTCGTCGATTACAACGAGTCCAAGATTTTGAAATTGAACTGGATCTTCTAATAAAGCGTGTGTACCAATGAGAAGTTTACAATTTCCATTTTCAAGTTCTTCATGAATGATTTTTCGATCAGCTTTTTTCGTTGATCCCGTTAGCAAATGAATTCCGATAGGCATTTGTCCAAGCAGTTCCTTGATATTCTCAAAATGCTGGGTGGCTAGAATTTCAGTAGGAGCCATCAACGCAGCTTGATAACCATTTCCATTGGCGATGAGCATACACAACAAAGCAACTAAAGTTTTTCCACTACCCACATCTCCTTGAACAAGTCGATTCATGTGTTTTCCGGAGCCTAAATCTTTGCGAATTTCTTTGATGACGCGTTTTTGGGCATTTGTCAATTCGAAGGGTAAATATCGCGCGTAAAACTCATTGAAATAGTCGCCAGTAGTTTCAAAAACATGCCCTTTCGTTTCTTTCTCATTTTTTCCTTTTCGAATCAATAATTCCAATTGTAGAAAAAACATTTCTTCAAATTTGAGTCGAAAACGTGCGCGCTCCACTTCTTGCAGATTTGCCGGTTGATGTGTTTTAACTAATGCTTCTTCTTTGCCAACTAAGCGATGTTGTTGCGAAATCCATAAAGGTAAAGCATCTTCTATTTTCCCAACGATTTGCGGTAAGAGCGTGTTTACTAATTTCTCAATGCCACGGGAATGTAATCCCTTTGCACTTAATTTTTCTGTACTAGGGTATAGCGGTTGAAAGCCAGTGTGTCGTTGCACTTCAGCTAGCGGTGTGAGTTCAGGGTGTGGAATATTCCATGTGTTACCATACAGTTTTGGTTTCCCAAAAAGTTGATAAGCAACATTGACTTGAAGTTGTGACTTGATCCAATTGCCTCCTTGGAACCAAATTAAATCTATAGCCCCGGAGTCATCACGAAACCGCGCCATTAATTTCTTCGCCCGACCAACACCAATTTCTTTAATGGATTCAATCCAACCCTTAACTTGAACATGATTTTCAGCGTATGGCAATTCGGAAATGGAGGTGTAAGAACTTCTGTCAATGTACCGATAAGGGTAATGTTCAAGTAAATCTTGATAGGTGTATATTCCCAATTCGGCCCGAAGAAGTTCAGCACGTTGTGGACCAACGCCTTTTAAAAATTCAATAGAAGTTTCAAGAATATGTGGCATTGTCGGAATTCCGCTTATTGCCAAACACCCATTTTGGAGAATTTCTCGATGCGGTCGTTGATACGCTGATTAGCTTTTTTTGCGTTTAGTTCTTTCAGGTAAGACTTTATTTTTTTCTTGACAATACTGAACATTTCTTGCTGACTTCGGTGCGCACCGTTTACAGGTTCTTCGATAACGTCGTCTACTAATCCATTTTTCTTCATGTCTGTAGATGTCAACTTCAATGCATCTGCAGCTTTCTCCTTGAAATCCCAAGATCTCCAAAGAATAGAAGAGCAACTTTCAGGAGAAATAACAGAATACCAAGTATTTTCTAACATCACAACTTTATCGCCAACACCAATTCCAAGAGCACCACCAGATGCTCCTTCACCTATAATAATACAAATCACAGGAACTTTCAAACGCATCATTTCATATATGTTTCGAGCAATGGCTTCTCCTTGTCCGCGTTCTTCCGCTTCAAGCCCTGGATAGGCTCCCGGGGTATCAATAAAAGTAACTATGGGTTTGTTAAATTTTTCAGCTAATTTCATCAAGCGAAGTGCCTTTCTGTATCCTTCAGGATTTGCCATCCCAAAATTACGGTACTGTCGCATTTTTGTATTGATTCCCTTTTGTTGCCCAATAAACATTACGGTTTCTCCGTCTAATAGACCAAAACCTCCCACCATAGCTTTGTCGTCTTTAACACTTCTATCGCCATGGAGTTCTTGAAATTTTCCTCCTGTAATGGCATCAATGTAAGCCAAGGTGTAGGGTCTATCGGGATGTCTCGACAATTGAACGCGCTGCCAAGGAGTTAGGGAGCTATAAACTTCCTTACTCTTTTCTATTAGCTTCTTTTCTAGTTCTTTAATCTTGTCTCCCATTTCCACTTCTGTGGACTCGGCAATTTCTTTTGTTTTTTCAATTTGCTCCTCTAAAGCTTTAATTGGTTCTTCAAAATCAAGATATGTCGACATGTTCAATTTTTTTTACAAAGTTAATTTTTTCTTTAAGAACAAGCCAAACATTTTCGAAGGACCTTATTCTGGCATGCAAGCAATGTGTACCTTTGCGATGTGATAAGTTTTCCTCCTGCGAAAATTAATATTGGATTGAGCATTCAATCAAAAAGAACCGATGGTTACCACGATATCGTAACGATCATGGCACCTATTCCTTTGTATGATATATTGGAAGTATTGCCAGCAGAAAGGTTTTCTTTTGTCCAAACAGGCATTATTCTTCCGGATGATGGTAAGTTAAATTTGTGCGAACGAGCTTTCTATCTAATGAAAGAAAAATATGGAATTGGTGACGTAAAAATTCATTTGCGAAAACAAATTCCATTTGGAGCAGGCTTGGGTGGTGGTTCTGCCGATTCTGCTTATGTACTCAAAGCACTAAATGACTTATTTAATTTATCCATTGAAAAAGGTGAATTAGAAAATTTAGCGGCGCAATTGGGAAGCGATTGTCCTTTTTTTATTGATGCCACTCCTAAGTTAGCTACGGGACGAGGTGAGGTGTTATCTCCAATTGAAGAGCGAATTTCAGGTCTTCGCTTGGTTGTTTTAAATCCAAAAATTCATGTGAGCACAGCCTTCGCTTATTCGGCCATAGTTCCTCAAGAAAAGAATTTGGACTGGGAAGCATCGTGGAATTCTCCAATCGAGGAATGGCAGGGATTATTTACCAATGATTTTGAAAAACCAATTTCCGATCATTTCCCTTTGATTTCTGAAATCATTCAAGAATTAAAAAATCAAGGAGCTCTATATGCGGCAATGTCAGGAAGTGGTTCTTCCGTTTTTGGCTTATTTGAGAAAACAGAAAAACCTAATTTCTCTAGATTTCAGGAATTTCTCGTTCTAAATGAAGAAATCCGATAAGAAAAAAAACTAAAAAAAAATCTTGAAAATTCGCAGAATAAAATAATTTTCTTACTTTTGAACTTGTCAATATGACACTAAGTATCGTTAACTTTAATTAAAATTAAACTATGAAAAGAATTTTTACTTTATTAACTGTGCTTTCATTTAGCACATTAAGTTTCGCTCAAACAATGGGTATTGTTGGGCAATTTACAAATTGGGGTGCAGATCCAGATATCGTTATGACGAGTTCTGACGGCGTTCTTTGGGAGGCTTCTTCCGTGGTAATAGGTGTAGACGGTGGTTTGAAGTTCCGTTTGGATAGCGACTGGGCAAACAATTGGGGAGGAGCAGGTTTTCCTACTGGAACAGCTGAACCAGGAGGATTTGGGAATGATATTCCAGGAGTAGCAGGTACCTATGACGTAACTTTCAACACACAAACCCTAGAATATGCATTTACTGCAGTTGCAACAGGTTTTGATGAAATCGGAATCGTAGGTGGTTTCAACAGTTATGCATCTGTTGTTCCTTTAGCTACACTTGATGGAAATGATTATTTCAAAGACGATTTCTTCTTTGGAGAGCCAAACGTTTTATTTAAGAGAACAGCACCAACAGAAACGTTATGGGGAGGAACAGCTTTCCCGGCTGGTACTGCTGTAGCCAACACGAATGACATTCCATTAACTGTTGGATACTACAATGTTTCTTTTAATAAAACAACTTTGGCTTATAACTTTGAGCAAGTACCAGTTGGATTGATTGGTTCTGCAATTCCTCCATTCGATTGGTCAGTAGATGTTCCAATGATTTCTACAGATGGTGGAATCACACATTATTTATACAACTTCACTATTGGTGATGGTGTGGCTAAGTTTCGTGCTAATGGTGGATGGGCTGTAAATTGGGGTGGTCCGGCTGACTTTCCAGCTGACACAGCTTTTTTAAATGGTCCAGACATCGCAGTTGCTGCGGGTACTTATGATACAATTTCTTTCAACCGTTACACAGGTCAATTTAATTTCGGTGGTTCAGTAGCACCTGGTCTAGGAATTAACGAACTAGAGAAAATCAATGCTTCTGCATTCCCAGTGCCTGCAGAGGACATCATTACTTTTGTTGCTGATGCAGATGGTTTCGAAGTTGTGATCACTGATTTGACAGGAAAAGTTGTAATGAAAACAGCTAGTAATACAGTGAATATTTCATCACTGAACGCTGGAACGTATCTTTACAAATTAACATCTGGTAATCGAACAGGTTCAGGTAAGTTAATTAAGAAATAAGTAAATTTTGAGTTGAAAAAGGCCTGAGTTTTTAAAACTCGGGCCTTTTTTGTAAATTGAAGAATTATGAAGTACATTATTTTTGTATTTTCACTTGCTTTTACAATTTTTGTGAATGCTCAAGTTTTAACAGTAAATCCGGCTTTTCCAACCGTTAATGATGTGGTGACCATAACATATGATGCAACCTTAGGAAATGCGGCGTTGGTTAACCAAAATCAGATTTATTGTCATACTGGATTAATAACAACAACTAGTACTTCACCAACCAATTGGCAATACGTTCAAGGAACATGGGGAACTGCCGACGCTGATGTGGCAATGACCAATATTGGAAATAACAAACACCAAATAACATTAGATATAGATCAATTTTATGGTTTTCCGGGTTCTATAACGGTACTGAAATTGGCATTTGTATTCAGAACAGCAAATGGCTCAATCGTGGGCCGAGATTCAGACGGTTCAGATATCTATTACGATTTAGTGCAACCAGGAAGTGGATTGCAAGCCCAACTTTTCAGTCCAAATAACAATGCTACCATATTAAATGTGGGAGAGTCACTATCAATTAACGGGCAGTCCAGTCAATCGTGCACCCTCTCCTTGTTTGAAGATGGACAACTTTTAACGACATCGGCAAATGCAACAATTTTAAATTACAATTTAATTGCAGCTTCTCAAGGAACGCATCTTTTGAAACTTAAAGCGGATAATGGTTCTGAAGTTGTTGAAGATAGCGCTTATTATACGGTAAATCCGACAATCAATTTCCAAGATCCTCCTGTAGGAACTAAAAATGGTATTAATTACATCAATGATTCCACTGTTGTACTGCGATTATTTGCTCCTGAAAAAGAACACGTGTATTTAATCGGTGATTTTAACCAATGGGTGCCTTCTGCCAACTATTACATGAACTTATCTTTGGATTCTACAACTTGGTGGCTAACAATCGGAGGTTTAACTCCAGGGCAACGCTACGGTTACCAATATTTAATTGACGGAAATTTAAAATTAGCTGATCCACTCAGCAGTTTGATTTTAGATAAAAATAATGATGCCGCCATTGGAGCCTTAACAAATCCAAACCCACATCCATATCCTACTGGATTGACAACAGGATTTGTTACTGTTATGCATCCGGGTGCAACGGCATATACGTGGCAAAACACAAATTTCACAGCTCCTGAAAACAAAGACTTATTGATTTATGAATTATTAGTGCGCGATTTTGTACAAAAAAGAAATTACCAAACACTTATTGATACACTTGATTACCTTGATAAACTCGGAATTAATGCGATTGAATTAATGCCTCCAGGTGAATTTGAAAATAACGAAAGTTGGGGATACAATCCATCTTTTCACATGGCTTTGGATAAATACTATGGTACCCCTCAAAAATTTAAGGAGTTTGTCGATTCTTGTCATGGTCGTGGAATAGCGGTTATTGTTGACATGGTGCTCAATCATGCTTTTGGTCAAAATCCAATGGTGAATATGTATTGGGATGCGGTGAATAACCGTCCTGCTGCAAATAGCCCTTGGTTCAATGCCATTTGCCCGCACGAACCGTATTGTTGGGGTTATGATTTCGACCATACCCGTCAAGCTACGAAAGATTATATTGACCGTGTAAATAGCTTTTGGCTTGAAGAATACAATATTGATGGTTTCAGGTTCGACTATACCAAAGGATTCATCAACAATGGAAATGGATTCAGTACAGATCGAATTAATATTCTTAAACGAATGGCTGATACTATTTGGACAGTAAAACCGAATGCATATGTCATTTTAGAACATTGGTGTGACAACGCAGAGGAAAAGCAATTAGCAGAACATGGCATGATGCTCTGGGGCAATTTGACGCATGCATATAACGAAGCGACTATGGGTTACACGTCAACATCGAACATTAGCAATGGGATTTATTCAGCCAGAACTTGGAGTGTTCCACACTTAGTATCTTACATGGAAAGTCACGACGAAGAGCGGTTGATGTTTAAAAACATCACGTTTGGAAGTTCAGCCAATCCAAATCACAACACGAAGGATGAGTATGTTGCGTTGGGAAGAATGCAAACAGCTGCCGTAATTTTCTTCTCTCAGCCGGGTCCACGGATGATTTGGCAATTTGGAGAGTTGGGTTACGATATCTCCATTGATGTTCCGTGTCGCGTATGTAATAAACCCATTTTATGGAATTATTTCACCGAAGCGCGTAGAAGGCAATTGTATGATGTGTACGCAGCCATGATGCATTTGAGAAATACGTACAGTACCTTCACTACATTGAATTTCAACTACATGCTTTCTGGGGCAGTTAAACGAATGAAACTCAACGATCCAGCAATGAATGCTGTTGTTCTGACAAATTTTAGTGTGAACAATCAAGATGCAACACCTTCTTTTCATCATACGGGAACTTGGTACGAATATTTTACGGGAGATAGTATTGTAGTTTCTGACGTTAATGCTGTTTTAACTATGACTCCGGGAGAATATCGTGTTTATACGGATGTAAAACTTGATCAACCTCAAATTACGGATGCGCCTGCTTCTTTGGATGAAATCGTTCACGATGAAACGTCATTAATTGTTTATCCAAACCCTAGTTCTGAGTTTGTGATGTTGAAATACGAAGGCGTAACGAATGGAGCCGCTCTCATTAAAATTCTCGATCAAAACGGTAAAGAAGTGTGGACTAAAAAATCACTATGTTTCACAGGAAAAAATAACGAGGAGGTTAAGGTTGATTATCTTCCTTCTGGTATGTATTCTGTCGTCATTCAGCAAGGAAATTATTTTCAGACTACACGTTTGAGTATCGTTAAGTAATGCGTTGGTTATTTCTTCTAGTTTTTATTCCTAATGTAATCGGTCAAGAAGTTCATCCTATTGACAATGAAGCATTTCTTCAAAATGAAGTTGCTTCGATTTTTGTAGATCTGCCTGCTGATCAATTGCAATTGCTTCTAGGAGATAGTTTGTATACCGATCACGAATTTTTAGCTTCGTTTCGTTATCAAAGTTCCGTGTTTTTGGATACGATACCACAAGTTGGGTTTCGTGTCAGGGGAAATACTTCGCGTGGTGCCGGAAAAAAGTCGTTTAGTATAGATTTCAATGATTTCATTCCAGGACAGAAATTCAAGGGTTTAGACAACATGAATTTAGTTGGGAATCACAACGATCCATCGCAATTAAGGGCATGGTTGAGTTCTCAACTATTAAAATCGGCAGGGTTAACAGTTTCCCGCACTAGTTTCGTTAGACTATATATAAACAACGAATACAAAGGACTCTATTTGAATAATGAGGCTATTGACGATGAGTTTATCAAAGATCGCTTTCTGGGGAATGCTTCAGGAAATTTATACAAGTGTTCTTGGGGCTCCGATTTAACTTATTTAGGAAATAATCCACAAGCTTATCAGGCAACCTATGACTTGAAAACCAATCAAACGTTTAACGACTATTCCGGATTAATTCATTTCATAGATGTATTGAATAATACAAACTCAAGTGAATTTCCATGCGCGATTCAAGAAGTTTTTGATGTGGATAGTTACCTGAAGACACTTGTTTATGAAATCTTAATTGGTCATTGGGATGGTTATGCCGCGAACAAGAATAACTATTATTTGTACCAACGCCCGTCTGATGGAAAATTT
>CAZLVX010000069.1:0-1790 GCA_964562965.1 uncultured Lishizhenia sp. | reverse complement strand
TATATGGATACGCGTTTGCAAAGTGCCCTTTCACAAGTTCAATCATTTCAAGGTCTTGAGAATCCTTGTCAGTTAGCAATTGAGGAAAATGAAACATCGCCAATTCATGTAGTTGGAAAATATGATTTGTTTGGACGACCAATCAGCAGCAATGCTCAATCAAATCAACTTATAATTGAAATTTTATCAAATGGAAAAACTAGGAAAACTTTTTTTGTCGATTAGCCTAATTTGTAGTTTGGGTTCAGGAGTTTTTGCACAAAAGAACTATAAAATTGAACACATTGAACCTATGAATTGGTGGTCAGGAATGAAGCATTCACAGATTCAATTGTTATTGCATGGGGAAAATATATCACGATTTACAATTGAATCACCCAGTTTTCCTATTGTAGGAATCCTTAAAACGGAAAATCCAAATTATTTGTTTGTAACCATCGAAACCAAGGATAGAAATGCAGGAAAATATCCGATTCGACTTTTAGACAAAAAGAAAGTAGTGGCTACCATTGATTATGAGCTAAAAGAAAGACAATACGGTTCTGCTACTCGGAAAGGTTTTTCAACTGAAGATGTGGTTTATTTATTGATGCCAGATCGATTCGCCAATCTTTATCCTGGAGTTGACACACATCCCGAAACCGCAGAAAAAGCAGATCGTTCTAATCCAAATGGAAGACATGGTGGAGATATTCATGGAATCATCCAACACCTAGATTACATTAAAGAACTTGGAGCCACGACCATTTGGACAACTCCATTATTGGAAGACAATGAAGAAACATATTCCTATCACGGCTATGCACAATCGAATCTTTACAAGGTAGATCCGCGCTACGGTAACATTTACGATTTTCAATTCTTGGTGCAGGAAGCTCACCGCAAAGGATTAAAGGTTATAAAAGATGAGGTGCCAAATCATTGGTCTAGCAAGCATTGGATGATGAAAGATTTGCCAACACAAACCTGGATTCATCAATTTCCGTCGTTTACTCGTTCCAGCTACCGAACGAGCACGCAAATGGATCCCTATCGCAGTGAAAAAGATAAACGCGCCTCAGAAGATGGATGGTTTGATACAAGCATGCCCGATTTAAATCAAGCGAATCCATTGGTACTTAATTACCTTATCCAAAATACTATTTGGTGGGTTGAATTTGCTGAATTGGATGGATTGCGTGTAGATACCTATTCCTATAATGACAAAGAGGCAATCGCGAAATGGACGAGAGAAATAATGGAAGAATATCCCAATTTTAATATGGTTGGTGAAGTTTGGATGCACGACCAGGCGCAAATTTCTTATTGGCAAAAGGAAAGTCCAATTGGGTCGCTTCAAAGTTATAATTCTAATTTACCCGCTGTAATGGATTTTACCTTGCACGATGCCTATATGCAAGCATTCAATGAAGCAGAACAAGGATGGGACAGAGGTATGGTTCGTTTTTACGAGAATTTTGTGAATGATTTTCTTTACAAGGATCCAAATAACCTTCTTATTTTCTTTGAAAACCACGATACGCAGCGTTTTAACGAATATTGTCCTAAAATAGAAGATTATAAATTAGCAACGACACTTCTTGCAACAACGCGTGGAATTCCTCAAATTTATTACGGATCAGAGATTGGAATGAAAGGCGATAAAGGAAAAGGTGATGCAGATATCAGACGAGATTTTCCAGGGGGTTGGCCAGGTGATGCTAACGATGCTTTCACCGAAAAGGGTCGAACTCCAGAACAAAAAGCCTATTTTGATTTTTCAAAAAAAATCTGGAATTGGCGTAAAGGCA
>CAZLVX010000068.1:0-11161 GCA_964562965.1 uncultured Lishizhenia sp. | reverse complement strand
GGTTTAGTTTAGTTTTAAGAGAAAAAGCGCTTCACAACGGTGAGGCGTTTTTTTTTGTTTTTAAACTTATGTTCGCTCCGTTTGTTAGGTAGGTATGTATCAATTAAAACGAACACAACTTATAAAATCAGATTTAAAAACGTGCTGGGAATTTTTCTCATCGCCACAAAATCTGAAACAAATTACACCGCCATATATGGGCTTTGACATTAAAGTTTCTTTGCCAAAAGAAATGTACGAGGGTTTGATGATTGCCTATACAGTTCGGCCCTTATTTTCTATACCGATGACTTGGATAACCGAAATAAAAACGGTTAAAGAAAATCAATTTTTTGTTGACGAGCAGCGCAAAGGTCCTTACACCATTTGGCACCATGAACACCATTTTAAAGAAACGCCTGAGGGTGTAGAAATGACAGATATCGTCACCTATGTTTTGCCACTAGGTATTTTAGGTCGCCTAGTACATCCATTTATAGTTAAGCCGAAGTTAGAAGAGATATTTGCGTATCGATTCAAAAGAGTGGAAGAAATATTTAATAAGTAAGGATTGGATTTATAATTAGCATTAATTTTAACGTATGCAAAATACACCCATTATCGAGGTATCTTCAATTTCAAAATCGTTTGGTAGTTTTGAAGCCGTTAAGGATGTGTCTTTTCATGTGAATAGGGGAGATGTGTTCGGTTTTCTTGGGCCTAATGGAGCAGGTAAAAGCACAACTATTCGTTGCTTACTATCGTTAATCAAGCCAAATTCAGGTGAAATTAAGCTTTTCGGAGAAACCTTCTCATCTAACCGCTCCATGATATTATCAAAAATTGGGAGTATTATAGAAAAACCCGATTTTTACAAATACTTATCCGCTGAAAAAAACCTAGAAATTTTTGCACGTATTTCAGGAGCTCAAGTCACAAGAAAGCAAATACATGAAATGTTGGATTTTGTGGGATTGAGCGGAAGAGAAAAACACCGAGTAAAAGGTTTTTCACATGGCATGAAACAACGTCTCGGAATAGCTCAAACCTTATTACATCAACCAGATCTTATTATCCTTGATGAACCAACCACTGGTTTGGATCCACAAGGTATAATAGAAATTAGAAACCTCATTTTAAGACTAAAAACCGAACAGAATAAAACTATTTTATTGTCTTCTCATCAATTATCCGAAATAGAGCTTATTGCCAATAGAATGGTAATTATTAACAAAGGAAAAACCTTGGTAGAAGGCGATGTAAGTGAATTATTGAACCAACAAGAAGTTCTGATATTGCTTGAAGTTGATAACGTCGAGAAAGCCTTGAATTTAATTAATGTTAAGTTTCCCCTTTCTTCACCTGAGTTAAATGTAAACGGACAAATTGAATTGACTTTACAAAAAAATCAAACGGCCTTGCTGAATAGAGAATTAATTCAGGCGGATATATTGGTAAGTGCTCTCGAGCCAAAACGAAAATTAGAAGATTTCTTTATTAAAATTATTGGGGCATGATGTTTATTAATAATACATACAACGAGTTTATCAAGATTGCGGCAAAACCCCGTAGTTACATTGGTCTGATTGCTTTATCAGTGCTGATTGGTGTGATTATTTTTGCGATGAAAGCAGACGGTTCCACTTATATTTCATTTGTAACGGCTTCTTTCGAACAAACACTTTCATTTTCAGGGGATATTATGAACGGGAATTTAATAGCATTTATTATTTTGCAGATGCTCATCGTTCATATTCCGTTGCTTGTTGCCTTGGTTACAGGAGATTTAATTTCAGGTGAGGCAAACATGGGAACCATAAGAATGCTGGCTTCGAAACCAATTTCAAGAACTCAAATTGTTCTGTCAAAATTCCTAGCTGGAGCACTTTACACGCTTTTACTAACGATGTGGTTAGGTTTTTTATCGCTCTATGTTGCACGTTGGATTTTTGGAACAGGAGATCTTATGGTGCTGACATCTGATGGTCTTATCATTCATCCTGAAGCTGACGTTGAATGGCGTTATATTTATGGCTTTTTAACCGCGTATTTATCATTACTTACAGTATCCACTTTATCCATTTGTTTATCTGCATTTGCCGAAAATAGCATTGGTCCAATCGTTACGACAATGGCGATAATCATATTGTTTACATTAATAGGTTCAATGGATGTTACTGTTTTCGATTCCATTAAACCATATTTATTTACTACGCACATGGCAGCTTGGAGAAGTTATTTTGAAGATCCAGTTCCATGGGATGCTATCAATGAGTCTATTCGCATTCTAATCTACCACAATGTGATCTTAGTGGCTATTGCTTTGTTTCAGTTTAACCGAAAAGATATTACCTCATGATGAAAGTTTTAGTGTTTCTATCAATTTTACTGGTCGGAAATTTATTTTTCGCTCAACAGAGTAAAGTTTTATCAGCTCTAGTATCCAAATATAATACGGTAAAGGACTATTCGGTAGATGCTCGTATTGTAGCTGCTGTTCCAATGATAAAAATTAAAGAGGTCAAAGCAACGTTCTATTTCAAACAAAAAGATAAATTTAAGGTTGACACCAAGGGTATTGCCGTATTGCCAAAGCAAGGATTTACTGATTTAAATAAATTCATTGCTAATGCATCAAATTACATGTCAATAGAATCCCCGGGAAAGGTGATAAGTGGTGTTAATACAATTTTAGTGACTGTAATTCCAACAAATGATAACCAAGACGTTATTCTTGCGAAATTATGGATTGATCCCAAAAAAACTGTTATTATGTCCTCTCAAGTTACCACAAAAAGTAGTGGATTGATGACTATTAATTACGCTTATGCCGATCAACTTAAATACGGTTTGCCCAGTAGCTTAGTGTTTGAAATTGATGTGAAAAAGTTTAAAATGCCTAAAAGTGTGGCTGCTAACATTCATCAAACAGACAAATCAACTGATAATGATGGAAAAGATAAAAAAGGAAAAATAACAGTACATCTAACTAATTATCAAGTAAACAAAGGATTGAGTGATAATATTTTCAAGTAGTTTTTAGTAATTACACTCTTTTGCCCAATTCTATAAGTTCTAGGTCGTGAATTCGATCTTCTGTAATACAAAATCGAACGATTGTTTTTACTGTGTGAAATCCTTTGAATCCACATGCTCCAGGATTCATCCATAGCATATTGAAACGTTTGTCCATTTTAACCAATGCAATATGAGAATGGCCGCAAATGAAAAGCTTTGGAGCACCGTTTTTTATAAGTTCATCAAAAGCCGGTTTTGCATATTTTTCTGGTTTACCGCCGATGTGCGTCATTAAGACCTCAACTTGTTCAACTGTAAATCTGTAAAATTCTTTTGTTTCTCGTCGAACGATATGGTCATCGATATTACCCCATACAGCGCGCGTTTTTTTAAATTTAGTTAACTCATCTAATACTTCTATTGATCCAATGTCACCAGCATGCCAAATTTCGTCTACTTCTGAAAAATAATCTTTAATTCGTTCGTCGAGAAATCCATGTGTATCCGAAAGTAATCCGATTTTTTTCATTTAATAAAGGTCGATTACAGCACAGAAGTTTGCTTTTTTGTGTGGCCCGAATTTGATTCCTACTTTTGTCAACTCAGGATTCAGGCAGTTTTCTCTATGACCGAGGCTTTGAACTTCGTGGTCAATGAGTAATTGCATGGCAATGTCGAGACCTGTTTCCATGTCGTAGGCACAGCATTCAGCAAAGTTTCCTTTTGCACATTTTTTTCGTTGATGACCCATGTGACCATTAGCGCCTTGTTCTTCAGCAAAACATTCTGCAAAATTTTGAAGTTCTTCGTCCCAAACTAATGCACTCATTGGTTCTTGCTCTGTTAACAGTTGGTCCATTAGAGATTCCTTATAATCTGATCCTTCGAGGTATCGGTCATATTTTTCAGGTCCCCAATAATCAGTCAATTCTATTTTTGCAAATTTTTTAGGATACAGTCGCGCCAGATTTATGTACATAATCGCTTCTTTTTCATTGTCTTCAAGACCGTCTATTTCTCGACATGTATTTGCTTTTTTTCGCTCTTCCTCTGTCCATGTTTGCGCTAATGAACTTACATAAATAAAACAGGCTATTAGGCTTACCATTACATTCTTCATAACTAATCGATTATTTTCAAATTAGCAAAACGCAATAAAACGGTTTTGGTACCATGATGAGGGAAAAAAATTGTCGCTTTTTTATCAGGTCCCGTTCCTTCGATTTTGGTTACCTTACCTTTTCCGAATCGATCATGCTCTACATTGTTTCCAACCATTACGTCGATGGAACCTGATGTTTCTTTACCTGGATTTCCTGAAACATCTTTTAAAGATTTCAATGGTGAATTGGTTCCTAAACTTCGGTTTAGCCCTCCAGAAAATGGTCGCTCAAATCCTCCACCCATTAACGAACGGCCACCAGCTCTTGCGACTCCTTCAAATTCTACGTATGACTTTTCGATTTCGTCAATGAATCTACTTTGTTCACAACTAATGGATTGCCCCCAAGTGAATCGAGAACTGGCATACGTAAGTGTAGCTGTTTGCATGGCACGGGTAACAGCCACGTAAAACAATCTTCGTTCTTCTTCGAGTTCGGTTCGAGAATTCAAGGCCATTTGAGATGGAAATAAATTTTCCTCCAATCCAACAATAAAAACGTGCGGAAATTCAAGCCCCTTGCTTGCGTGTATGGTCATTAAAGACACGTGATTTCGTTCTTCTCCCTTGTCTTCATCTGCATCGGTGAGCAGAGCTACTTCAATCATGAAATCTGATAAGCTTTTAAACTCTTCTCCTTCTTCATTTTTACTGAATTCTTGAATACCCGCCAAAAGCTCCTCGACGTTTTGAATGCGTTCAACCTCTTCTGGTCCTTTGTCTTTTTCTGACATCATTTCACGCATTACACCTGAGGATTTGGAAATAGTATCTGCCAGTTCGAAAGCATTGAGCTTATTTAGCTGAGCATTAAAGCTCATTATCATGGTAACGAATTCCGTTATTTTCGCCTTGGTTCCGGAATTAACATCAGCAGGGTAGGAGTCAAAGTCACTCATTACATCCCACATGGATACCCCGTATTGATTGGCTGCTATGATGATGTGTTCAATGCTCGTTTTTCCTATGGCGCGCTTTGGGTAATTAATGACGCGTTTCAAGGCTTCTTCATCACGGGGATTAGCCGCTAACCGAAAATATGCAAGGAGATCCTTTATTTCCTTACGTTGATAAAAAGATAGTCCTCCATAGATTCGGTAAGGAATATTTAATTTTCGTAAAGCTTCTTCGAAGGATCTTGATTGTTTATTCGTCCTATATAAAACAGCAAATTCATTAAAACTTTTTGCTTGGGATTGCTTAATGTCAAAAATCTTTCCCGCTACAGTTCTTCCTTCTTCGTTATCTGTTAAGGTACGAATAACTTTAATTTTTTGTCCGTCAAAATTGTCCGTCCAAACATGTTTGTGAATTTGATCTTTGTTTCGCTTTATGACGCTATTTGCAGCTTCCACTATTGTTTTGGTGCTGCGGTAATTTTGTTCAAGTTTAAATAATTTGAAGTCTGGATAGTCTTGTCTGAAATTCAAAATGTTTTGAATGTTTGCGCCCCGAAAAGAATAAATACTTTGTGCATCATCTCCAACTACACAAATATTTTCATAGGCGGCAGCCAATTTTTTAACTATCAAATATTGAGCATAGTTAGTGTCTTGATACTCATCTACCAAAATATATTTGAATTTCTGTTGATAATAGTGTAACACTTCCGGGAAATCGCGAAGAAGGACGTTAGTGAAATACAATAAATCGTCAAAGTCCATAGCTCCGGCTTTCTGACATCGGTTGGCATATGAAGCATAGATTCTTCCTAATTCAGGTCTCCGCGACTGTTTATCTTCTAATTGGATTTCCTCGTTTTGCGCATAAGCCTCTGGAGAAATCAAATTGTTCTTCGCGGCACTAATTCTACCAAAAACATTTGACGCTTTATACGTTTTATCATCTAAATTGAATTCCTTAATTATGTCTTTTATTAAACTCTTTGAGTCTTGTGTATCATAAATGGTGAAATTATTTGGGAAACCAATTCTATCAGCATTGAATCGTAGTATTTTAGAGAATACTGAATGGAAAGTTCCCATGGATATGTTTTTAGCCTCGGTTCCTCCAACTATCGAACTTATTCTTTCGGTCATTTCACGTGCTGCCTTATTTGTAAAGGTTAATGCCAAAATATTGAACGGGTCAACACCTTGTTCAATCATGAAAGCAATTCTGTAGGTAAGTACACGCGTTTTCCCTGAACCAGCTCCAGCAATTACCATTGTTGGTCCATAAATGTTTTCGACAGCTACTCGCTGACTTTCGTTTAATTCTTCTAAATATCCCATTTGATTAGATGATTCAAAAATACAAATTGATTTAGCTCACAATTCTTAAAAATACAGGCAATTTAACGTAAGTTGTTAACATCAAAACTTAGGATTACTTATTTTTGCAAACTCATGAAAAAAATCACCATTCTTCACAATGCCAAGTGCACTAAAAGCAGATGCGCATTAGATTGGTTAAGTCAAAATAATTATGAAATTGACATCATAGAATACATGAAAATTCCTTTATCTGCTGAAGAATTGAAAACGATATTACAACAGCTTAAGTTAAAACCTGAGGATGTTTTACGATCAAAGGAAAAGGATTTTATCGAACACGTAAGGGATAATTACAACAATGACGAAGAATTGATTCTTTTGATGGCTCGTTTTCCGAAACTTATTGAGCGTCCTATCGTACTATGGCAAGGGGGCGGAGTATTAGCTCGCCCATTAGAAAATTTAGTTAATAAACTACAGCAACACAAGTAAGAAATACAGCATCAAAAAGCAATGAGAACTAAATACATAGACCTAATTGATCAGACTTTTGATTTTCCACAGAACGAGTTTAACTTACGTGAAGACAGGTTGTTTTTTCATGGTATTGACTTGATGCGTTTAGTGGATGAGTACGGCACGCCTCTTAAGTTCAATTATTTACCCCAGATTTCAAATAATATCCAGCGGGCTAAAGGATGGTTTCGTGAAGCAATAAATAACTTGGGTTATTCTGGCAAGTATTATTATTCGTATTGTACAAAGAGCAATCACTTTTCATTTGTTTTAGATGAAGTTTTAAAAAATGATGTTCATATCGAAACATCTTCTGCATTTGATATTGATATTGTAAATCATTTATTTAATTCAGGAAAGCTAACTTCCGGTAAATATGTTATTTGCAATGGATATAAACCTGAATTATATCTTAACAAAATAGTTAAATTGATTGAGGAAGAGAACCTAAAGGTGGTGCCTGTAGTCGATAATATAGATGAACTCAATAGTTTAATTTCAAAAACTAATAAAGAGTTAAATATTGGCATTCGAATCGCAGCAGAGGAAGAACCCAAGTTTGAATTTTATACCTCACGACTAGGCATTCGTTACCGTGAAATCGTACCCTTTTACAAACAAATTCTCAAGGAAAATCCCCAAGTGAAAGTTAAAATGCTTCACTTTTTCATAAACACTGGAATAAACGACACAGCCTATTACTGGAACGAACTTACAAAATGTCTTAGAATTTATAGTGACTTAAAAAAGTTATGTCCAGAATTAGACTCTCTAAACATTGGAGGAGGATTTCCTATTAAAAAGTCCTTGGCTTTTGATTTTGATTATGCCTACATGGTGCGTGAGATTTTAACACAAGTCAAAAGGGTTTGTACAGATAACGACATACCGGAGCCACATATTTTTACCGAGTTTGGTTCGTTTACGGTAGGTGAAAGCGGAGGTGCTATTTTTAGCATTCTTCATCAAAAGCAACAAAATGACAGGGAGAAATGGAACATGATTGATTCCTCATTCATGACCAACCTTCCGGATACCTGGGCAATTAATCAACGTTTTATTATGTTGCCTATAAATCGTTGGGAAGACGATTATGAGCGCGTTTTACTTGGTGGGTTAACATGTGATTCCGACGATTACTATAATTCTGAGCAACATTCCAACGCCATTTATTTGCCAAAATTTGATAAGGAGAAAACACTGTATATTGGTTTTTTTAATACGGGGGCTTATCAAGAAACGATAGGTGGTTTTGGAGGTTTAAAACATTGCTTAATACCGGAGCCTAAACACATAATGATTAATCGGGATGAAAATGGAAAGATCTATTCTCAATTGTTCAGTGAAGAACAAACCGCAGAGGATTACCTTAAAATTTTAGGTTATTAATAACCCAACAGGATGAATAATAGCGTTATATTTGTCCGTTAAAAGATTCGTGTAGAGTGGTAAAAAGAATTCAAAAAATTTATTTAAAATCAAATAGTCAGTTTTCTGTTAAAATAAAGGATTGGGCTGAAACTAAAGCAGACGAGATCGTATTTACAGAAGATGACAATCAACTCTTTTTACAAAACCTAGACTCCTTGTTGATTTTTAACGAGAATCAGTCTTTTTCCTCTGAAATTCAAGAAATTAAATCGTACTTGGACAAGCAGCAAAAATCAGTTCACAAAATAGATATAAATGGAACCTTAGCTGCTGGAAGCTCAAATTTTTCCCTTTGGTTAGAAAATACGAATTGCAAGCAAATGCTCATTTTAGGTGGTGAAGAACTAACAACCAATAGTAATTTAGAGCGCTACTTATCCGCGTTGTAGTTAGCGAAGCTGGGCCGACAATCTTTCTTCTAGTGAAATTCTAATTTTCTCCATTACGCCATCAATTTCTTTGTCTGTTAATGTTCGTTCATCATCCTGAAAATAAAAAGACACAGCGTAAGATTTTTTGTTCTTGTCTAATTTATCACCTTCATATACATCAAACAGATTGATATTTCGTAAGAGTTTCTTGTCAATTTGACCCGCTATTTTTTCAATTTCTGTAAATTTAATAGACTTATTCAATAGTAAAGAAAAGTCTCTTCTAACAACAAATGTTTTCGGTAGTTCTTTGAATTGTATTTTAACGGTACCTAGAATTTCTATTAAAACTTCCCAATCTAATTCTACTATAAATACAGGTTTCTTAATGTCAAAAAAATATTGAACATCATGGTTCAATTTTCCTATGGTCAAAAGTTCCTTTTTGTGTATACTACCAATTGCAATTTCTGAAAACAATGAGTTTTCATTATACTGGTATTCAAGTTTCGAACTTAATCCAAGTCGCGCCAGTAATTTTTCTGCTATTCCCTTTGTAAAATAAAAATCAGTTAATTCGGAACCATTAACCCAATTTTCCTCGTTTTTTCTTCCCGTAACAACCAATGTTAGCCAATTTTTCTCTTGGTAACCATTTTCATTAGTTGAATAAGATTTCCCGAATTCGAAAAAGCGAAGATCTACAGCCTGTCTATTTTGGTTATAGGTTATATTTTCTAAAAGTCCTGGAACAAGTGATGTGCGAAGAAATTCTAATTCTTGGCTTAGCGGATTCAAAAGTTGAACAGCTTTGGGAGCCTGTTGTTTAAAATAGGAAATATCTTTAAAGTAATTACTCTTCGTGAGTGAGTTGTTCATGGCTTCTATAAAACCATTTGCCACTAAAAATTCTGACGTAGTGGATTTTACTTGATGCCCATTGATGCCAGACTGAGTTTGAACGGACATCGTCATTCTTTCAGGAATAACTACATTGTTAAAGCCGTAAATTCTTAATACTTCTTCGGCAAGATCACAAGTTCTTTCTACGTCAATTCTATAGAATGGAACAATTGCGGTCCAAAGAGCATTTTCTTTGGTGATTTCAAAATCTAAGGAAGACAAGATTCCCTCAAGATCTGCATCAGAAATATTGGTTCCGAGAATTGTGTTGATTTCTTTAGGTGAAAAAGTAATTTTATTTTGATGGTATGGCACTTTAGTTTGATCAATTAGAGATGTGACAATGGTTCCACCGGATAACTCAACAATCATTTGGCAAGCTCTACGTATCGCTAATTCAGTTAAAGTTTTATCAACACCTCGTTCGAAGCGAAAACTTGCATCGCTATTTATCCCGTGAAGTCGCGCGGTTTTTCGAACAGAAGTCATGTCAAATACAGCAGACTCAAGAAATATTTCAGTGGTATCTTGAGTTACACCACTTTCAAAACCACCCAAGACTCCAGCAATGCATACCGGCGAATTATCATCACATATCACTAATTCACCACCCTTAAAAGTTCTTTGGATTTTGTCTAACGTAATTAAAGTTTCATTTTGATTAGCAGTTCTAACGACGATTTTGTTGCCCAGTTTTTTAGCATCAAATGCATGAAGGGGTGTACCTAATTCACGCATCACGTAATTGGTAACATCAACAATGTTGTTTATGGGAGCTACACCAATAGAACGCAATCTTTGCTGCAACCATTCTGGAGAAGGAGAAACCGTAATTCCAGAAATCTTAACACCTATGTAGCGCAAACAGTTATCATCTAATATTGAAACTTTTACTTCATCATTTTTTATCGGAAATTCAATCTTATCTACAATTGGATTATTTACGATACTTTTTTTCTTAAGGTGAAAGGCTTGATATGCAGCGATATCTCGCGCAACGCCGATATGTCCCATTGCATCAGCTCGATTAGGTGTCAATCCGATTTCGAAGATATAATCATCTGAAAAGTTGAAATAGGAGGAAGCTAAGGTTCCGGGTTGAGTTTCTTTAGGTAAGACCATTATTCCGTTATGATCTTTTCCGATTCCTAACTCATCCTCTGCGCAAATCATCCCATTTGATTCCACACCTCGTATTTTTGCTTTCTTGATGGTAAAAGGTTCCTCAGGTGTAGGGTACAGGGTACAACCAACAGTGGCTACCAATACTTTTTGTCCTTGTGCAACATTTGGTGCTCCACAAACTATTTGAAGAGTTTCACTGCCCGTAAATACCTCTGTTACATTCAGTTTGTCTGCATCGGGATGTTTAGTACAACTCATTACTTCGCCAACAATAACGCCGGCCAATCCACCTTTTACAGCTTCAATTTTTTCAATACCTTCTACCTCAAGACCTGTATTTGTTAGAATTTCAGACAATTCTTCTGGTGTGAACGAAAAGTCTACGAACTCTTTTAACCAATTATAAGAAATTTTCATGTGTAAATCCTTGTTGAACAAAG
>CAZLVX010000067.1:7294-11267 GCA_964562965.1 uncultured Lishizhenia sp. | reverse complement strand
TTTAACTCAATTGCAGTTGGCGGATAAAATGAATTTGGACTATCAATATATCTCTAGAATCGAAAGAGGATTAATTTCTCCAACTGTTTTTTGGATTAAAAATTTATGTGAAGCGCTGGAAATTTCAGCCTCAAGGTTTATGGACGATTTCGATCACCTGCAGTAATCCATTTTTTCTCATAATCTTTCAAAGCCAGCGTCGGGAAAATGTAAAGAAGCGAATTCAATTTATTTTGCATTGCGTTTCAACTAAAAAAGCTTAACATCAATGTTTAAAGCTACTTCGATTATAGGGAATTTATTCCAAGATGCTTGTTTGCCAGTCCGATAATAAGTGCCTGAACCAATTGTACTTGTCGAAAAATAAATGCTTCCTTTTCCATAAACTTCTATTACTTCAAGAGATATAAGTATTTCATCTTTTAGATAAATCTTTTCATTTCGCATATCAAAATTCAATTCTCCATTTTTGGTTTTACTTGTAATAATGTAGTTCTGATTTAACAAATTTAATGTTGAATCTATATTATTGAATTGGTAAATATTGATTCTGAATTTGATACTGTCGATGTTTGAAGAGGTTACAAAACAGTTGAATTGCTCTAACTTTACATTTCGTTTATTTGGGATTTTAATTTTAGCACCAAATTCATACCCCAAATTTTCTGAGACTACACCCAAAGCCATTGCTTTATCAGTAGATCTTGAACCATAATTTTTATATCTAATACTTCTTTTTTGCGCCGACAAATTAACCACTTGAAGCTCTTTGTACTGATCTGTCAAAATAATATTTCTGTATAATCTAAAAGTATCATTCGCCATCACGAACGCTACTGGACAAATTGTTTTTTTGTAACCAACATGACTAATAATCAAGGTGTCTTTTGTAGAAACTTTTATTTTAAAATATCCCTTTTCATCGCTGACCGTTCCCTTCTTCTTTTTATTCAAAAAATCTATATTGGAGTAGGTTAATGGTTCAAATTCTTGATTTTTAATATTCGCATAAAAAAATATTGAATCTGTTTGTGCAAATATATTTGTTAGGGTGGGCGTAGTCGTTCCCCAATATGATTGAAATTGTCTTTGTACTTTTTTAACTGAATCGGGTTGGCTGAATGCTTAGATTGAAGAGAAATCAAAAAGTAATACAAAAAGTACTATTTTTTTCATAACGAACTATTTTTCACACAAATTACCATTTTTTGCAATACTAATGCAAAAGTCGAAATTTGAAACTTGCATTTATTGAATTCTGAGAAGAAAAAATAAAGATAAATCCTTTGCTAGCGTTAGAAATTGATAAAAAATAGAGAATTTTATTGTAAAAAAAGTTGAAGAATTAGTATATGTACTAATTGAGCTTAATGGCCTGCGCCTCTGTGAAAGGACACTGTTAAAAATTTTTAGACTCTCTAAGAAACAATTTTTTGTTTCAGATTTATTGTTGTTCAGAAGAATAACCTATGATAGAGTGTGAGGCGCTGCTAGAATTGGAATTATTTGGGCTTGACATTTCCTCCTGATTCCAAAATCAATTCAGTAGTTAAACCTACTTTTAATATTCCTTTTGTCTAATTATTTAAGTCGATTAGTTTGAATTGTTAAATCGTGAGTATTAAATTTTTTCTTTCTCAATCAATATGGATATATGTTGTATCAATAATGTATTGGTATTTTTTCTTATCAAATTTAAAAACTGTAATTTGAAGTTTCGAAGGGTTATATGGTTCTAGTTCCTCAGATGATTTAATTGTCCACAAACCATTTTTACCTATTTTAAATTCTGCATTTTTCAAATAGTCCATAAATGCAAGTTTGTAATAATTATCATATTGATTTAAGAATAAACCGTACATACACCCACCTGTGCCACATGCACCCAAATAAACTAACACATCTTGTTTCTCGTCTGCATTAAAGTCACCAAATTTATATGGTTCTTTTTTGGCACTACTGTCTGGTAATTCAAATTTTGAGTTTTGAGGAGGAATGATTTTAATATAATTTTCTTCATCCTTAATAGTAAGTTTGAATAACCCATTATTGTTTTCTTCAAGCTGTTCTCGTTTATTTTCAGGTTTTTCAAGATTGGTCATTTCAATCTTGTTTTCTTTCGTTTCTTGACAAGAATAAAGTATGAATAACAATATGAATTTTGTAATATTTTTCATTTTCTATTGTTGTTTAATACTACATTGTAAAGAACGAAAAACGTGTTTTCATCGTTCGTTTTGTTTTATTAAGAATATATATTTCCGACCACATTCAACGATTTTTGTATAATTATTCATTGAGTTCCCATAATTCTGAATTGTTAATCTATCCTTTTCAACAAATGCACTAATGCCCATTGGACTTTCAATTTTTTCCTTTTCAACATTTGTACTTTCATCGCTGTCAGTTTCATTATTTACATCGCCACTATATTCATCCCATTTTATTCCTTCGAAGATAATGTACAATTCATTTGGACTATCTTTTACAAAGCGTACTTTTCCTTTTACATCACGCTTGTCAGTTTTTAAGTGATAATTGTATCCTTTTTGGGATTTAAATATATCCACTGATAATTCACAAGTTTCACTATCATTTGCATCTATTTCAGTTTTATAAAATCCAGAAATTGTATCTAAAACTTTTGACTCATCCTGATGTCTAATGACCGAACTTGTCTTCTTGTTTTCACAAGAGATGACAAGAAAAATAGCAATGAAAAAAGAAATCGTTTTAAGCATATTTCTAGATTTTGGCAGTTACTATTAGCATACTTTTATTTCATTTTTCTGTTTCTGATTGTCAAACATATTAATTTATAACCATCATCAGTTCTCAAGAATTCATAATGGTTTTGTGAAAATTTCTTTTTACCTCCATGAGAAATTATTAATGACATTGTGGGATACAACCAATCTTTTGATTCGCCACAATTATTAAAGTATTTCTCAAATTCTGATCCTTCAAACATAAATGGATTCAATCCTTCACTTGAAATAAAATATTCAGTTTTTGGATTTAGGATTTCCAACAAGCCGTTTTTTAGAAGTGTAAAATTGTCTGTAATTAGCCTTTCACTATTTGATTTAGCCCAACCATTTTTCGTTTCCCAAGTGATAGTGTCATAGGAAATACGAAACAATTTTTCAATTGTTAGGTCGTTTTGCAATTCTTTTGAAATCCATTGTGTGAACTCTTGCTCAAAGTCAACAAAAGAGTGATAACTTCCGTCAACTGCTAAAAATGATTTTCGTATCGGGTCAGAATGAGGTCCATTAGTCTTTTCAAGCGAGAAGAAGTTTAGCTTGTTGTCAAGATTAAAGTTGTCAATGAGTATACTGTTGTTGGTATCAATTAGAAACTCTTGCCCGCCAACCCAACTGTAATGTTCTCCACCTTCCCAATATTTTTTTTCAGCACCTTTCAATGCTATAACCATTCCATTTCTAACTCTGGTCAAGTCATTATAAATGGCAGGAATTACAACATCCCCATCTTTATTGAACATTCCGGCTTTGTCCGTGTTATCATCTCTGAAACGAATAAAACCTTCACTTTCACAATCAACACCATTGTCAAAAATGTATAAACTATCCTTACCAACAATTCTTCTTTGTTTTGTTAAATAATAAGTGTTCCATTTACCATCCTTTTCTTCTGAAACTGCAATTATATTTTCAAATTTTAGCGCACTTGTGATACCTGTGAATTTAGGTTCAATTTTCACTTCACCATTATAATCTTTGTAACCAATCAACGTGGAATCTTTATTCCAAAAAGAAGTCCATGTATTAGTACTTTGC
Source organism: uncultured Lishizhenia sp. (assembly GCA_964562965.1). Classification (GTDB taxonomy): domain Bacteria; phylum Bacteroidota; class Bacteroidia; order Flavobacteriales_D; family Crocinitomicaceae; genus UBA952. Next base: position 7,464 of record CAZLVX010000067.1, on the reverse strand, counting down.
CCATGTAGATTCAAATTTAAAACTGAAAGAAGGAAAGTTAAAAGGTATAATTTTTTTGTCATTTGTAGGGTTGTTCTATATTGCGGTTTGCAGCTACCCGAAGGTCACTATTTTGAAGCTCACAACTTAACATATTCAGTCATATCAAGTTCGTCAAAGTCTTTTATTTC
>CAZLVX010000067.1:0-7194 GCA_964562965.1 uncultured Lishizhenia sp. | reverse complement strand
TTTTGGAAGACTGGCGATTTACGAGATTTTCAGCACAAATGTTCAAAAGGAAAAGAATCCTTTCAGCTACCGTAAAACTGTCTGCTGAGTCCGAAATTAAACCTATTGGCAAGGTAATGTCAGCGAATGTATTTTTTATCATCCAGATTAATATTTAATGACTTTTTTGTCTTGTCATCAAGTTCAAAATTGAGGGTTAAAATAGTATTTTTTAGGCTCATTTCGATAAATTGATTTTGCGGAAATGTCAAGTTTTCATTAAAAGGGACTAGTAATGTTTTGTCTTTATCAACAAAGTAAATGACAAGCTCATCTGATGTATCCGACAAATAAACTATAAAGTCAAATAGATACTTTTCATCTTCCTTTTCAATGCTGATTAGTTGATTGAATTCTTTAATTTTTTGACCAGTGTTTTTGTCAATCAGCGTGTAAATACATGGACCGTTAGCAGGACATCCGCTCCGAAACAAAATCCTCTTTTCAAACTCTTTTATTAGATGAAAACCAAGTCTGTATGTGTAAGGATATAATTCAATAGGAATTGTATCTAAAATTGATTGTTTACCATCTTTGTTTTCAAGTGTATACCAAATTTTGTCACAGTTGAATTGCCAATATAGTTTTGCACCATTTGATAAAATAGTTGTGTCGCACGAAACTGTGTATTGATTGATTAGACTATCATTTTCACAAAAACAAGGATTAGTTTTGTTAACCGTTTTATTTTTTGGTACTTCACAAGCTGAAAACAGAACGACAAAAATTATCATTATGTTGGTAAGATCTCTCATTTGTGTACTGTTTTATTTTGCCGCTAACAGGTTATCAAAAATTTTATTTCCTCAAGGTAATAAACGCTGTCGGCATCCACCACATATTTAAGCCAAAGGCGACGGTTACCACTTCGTAACCTTCTTTGGTTTTTTCATTGAGTATTTTTTCCACTTTTCGGTTCAGCGAGTTAGTAGACCACATTGCCGATTCTTTGATTATTGTGTAGGTCATAATTTATTGGTTTTAGATTGGTGAATTCTGAATCTTATTCAATTTTAGTATTTGTTTTGATTTTTTATACTTGACAATATACGGTTTAATTCAAATAGTTTCACGTAAAAGGATTTACACATTTCATTTTTTTTATTTGAAAGTATTGAAAGGCTTTCTACAACAGGATTTTTCGATTCTATGGGGTTTATACCTAGATGAAAGAATTAGTATATGTACTAATTTGAAATCATCTATTTTTTCAATAACTCAATGAGTCCTTTATTCAAATAAAGTGTTTCACGACCAAATTTTTGGGCTTCAAGAATTTGGATATCAGCAAGTTCTTTTAAATAACGCGAGGCCGCCTTTCTTTCTACACCTAACTTTTTTACTACAAACTCAATTTTTGAATAGGGTTGTTCAAAAAGTAATTCCACTAATTCTTTTCTATAAATTTTTGGTGCTTGAAGTTGTACCTTTACAATGGTTTCATCGAGTAGAATTTTAATCTTACTAATTTTATTTATGGTTTCTAAGGAAGTGCTTTCTACAGCTTTTAGCATATATAAAATCCATTCTTCCCAGTTATCGGTTAAATTGGTTTGATTCAATAAACGGTAATACTCAGATTTATGATTTATAATGTAAGAACTCAAATACAAGATTGGAACATCAATGAGATCGTTCAAAATCAAGTACAGAATATTCAATATCCTTCCAGTTCTTCCATTACCATCATAAAATGGGTGAATACTTTCAAATTGATAATGCAAAATAGCCAATTTTATCAAGGGTGAAAGATCATCGTGTTGATTAAAATGCTCAATAAAATTGGATAGCAAGTCTAGAATCTCCACTTTGTCTTGCGGTGGTGTGTAGACAATTTCACCCGTAGTATCATTTTTCAATACTGTTCCGGGTGTACTTCGAATACCCGCATTATTAGCTATTAGTTCTTGTTGTATGAAAACGATATCATTGACACGCAGAAAACCTTGTTTTTTTACTAGTTCATATCCATAAAAAATCGCTTTTCGATAATCTACAACCTCCTTAGCAGATGCAGATATTTGTGATTGATTTATCGTTAATGCTTTATATAACTCATCTTGAGTTGTAATAATATTTTCAATTTCAGAGCTGTCTTTCGCTTCTTGTAAGACAATTGCATTAATCAACATAGCTTGATTGGGAATCGTTTTAGCAATTCCTTTTAATTCTGCTAGTGCCGCTACTGATTTAGTCGTCTGCCTAAGAATTTCAATGGTTTCTACTTTTACTCTAAGGGGTGGAAGTTTAGCCAATTGTTGATGTGGTGCTTTTTGTCCCATGTTTATTTATTGCGTACCAAAAATAGTGTATTTGGTACATATAATAAAATAATTTGAGATTAAATCGTTCGATTATGTGCGATTAAGATGGTCATTTCAACCTCAACCTTAGAAAACGTTCATCACTATTTTCTATCGTTAGAAGTTCCATTTCGAAGGTTCCTTCCTCAACTGTTGATCGTTCGGTACCACATTCACTAAATTTATAATCGCAGATTTCTACGTCGTCAATTTTCGCGTGAATGGATTCAAAAGGCCAACCGGAATCGAAACTAAATTCTTTGAATAAAACATAATCTGTTGTTTCGTTTGTAGCCAATTTTCCGATGCACTTACCTCCTACTTTTAAGTTCGTCAACTCATGACCTGTAAGATTCGTGAATTTCACCTTCACCATGTGCGTCTTAGTTTTCGAACACGCAGTAGAAATGATTGAAATGAAGAGCATAAGAAAGATAGAGATAAGCAAACGAATATTTTTCATAGTACCAATTTTATTTAAGTTATTTAATCAACGTTTTCAATGCCAAACTCCATCAAAACTCGCATAGATTTCTCCGTTTTGAGCATCGATCACAACATAAGCCCCGTTATCTCCTTGTACTTTCCAAACCAATTTATAATTTTTGTTTGCCAAACTTATGGAGGCATTTAGGTCATAAATCCCAAGTCTGTAAGACATGCATGAATTATTGAAGTTAACTGTTTGTTTTGCAATGGTAATAGCGTTTTCTTTATCAAGCGTAGGAGTCAATGTGAAATCGACAGTATCAACAATGTAATCCTTCAAGGAAAAAATCTCGTTTGTCGACTTACTTTTAAATAGAGAATATTGATCCGTAAAAACAATAAGACCTTTGTAAAACACATTGCAATGCATTCCAATTAGGTACGGGTCATTTATCACTCTAGAAACTTGTAATTGTGGATATTTCGTTAATGTATCATTCAATTCATTAACCTGATTAATCAACGTTAAATCAACGAGGTGATTTTGGTTGGTAAGTTCAGTAACACTTTCGCATTGCTCAGCATCCTTTTTACAGGAGGTAAAGGCAAGAAACAAAGCGAGAAACATGAATATTCTTATTGTTTTTATCATTCTGTAAAGTTGAGTTGTACTTAAATTATTAAAAAATTGTATTTCTAAAATAAACACTGTAAATCAAATACTTATTTGAGCTAAATTACGCATAATACAAACGAAATTATTTACTTATTATTTTTTTTATTCGGGCTGGTAATTTAATTTCCCTAAATCGCTCATTGCTAAAAGAGTTTATATTGATTTATAGATATATTGGAATATGTTAATTAGCACATGTACTAAAAATTAATTCACTTCACCAAAAACACCAAAAACTTTTCATTTGGCACACAAAATCCAAGTTGTGGATCGTACTCGTTGAAAATGAATTTTTGAATTCCAATTTTTGCTATTGGGTAAGAGTTTCGGTAAGTTTTTACAATGTCTAGTTTTGCTATTTTGGACCATACTGAAGTGAAATCCATTGTTGATGAACCTCCCAATACTTGAAAGTTCGCGGAATCAAATGCAATAGCATTTTGGAGTTGCTGTAAATTTTCACTCGGAATCGGATGGGTAAAAAACATAATATTACTTTGCGATATCTCAAGTAAGGTATCCGGATTAGGCGTGAATTGAAGAAACGTTTGTTGAGTTGTGCCAGTGGAAAATGTGTGGTAGGTTATTGGCAATGAATCATTCATCAACGAAATATTCGCTAAATTGTATTCATAAGCTGCTTCCAATTTTTCATCCACCTTGAGAATCAAAAAATTTCCGTTTGATTGATAGTAATTCGTTTTTTGGGCCTTCTTACATGCTGAAAGTGTCAATCCTAGAAGAACGAGAAGAAAAAAAAAGTTCAGTTGTTTCTTGTTAATGGTTTTCATGATTCGTCAATTTTATACTTTTATCAGAAACGTAAAAATGACATGCTAGGGAGGGAAATTTAACAAAGAAAATTAGTTATAGGTTTAAGAACAGTAAAAAGTAATTAGAGTGAATTTATTCTTTTACAAATTTCACCAATTGCCATCCTTTCCCATTATTTATTTCAACAAAATACACTCCGTTTTTCAACTGAGAAACATCAACTTTATGGTTTAATTCATTTAATTCAAATTCCATCACAATTTTTCCACTTAGGTCTTTGAGTGTTGCTTTTTCGCCGAGGAAAGAATCAGAAACACTTGAAATTGTGAATGATGTAGTTGCTGGATTTGGATAAATACGAATCTGTTCTTCATTATCCAAACCATCCAATCCCACCCAAGAAGGCGCATCACCCTGCTGTAGCATAAAGTATTTTGTGGTTGTAACGCCAAGCGCTATTTCACATAATAACAACCAAACATTGTTGTACGCATCAATTTCAATTTGACCAATAACCATATTCGTATCTATTTCAGGATGTGAAGCTAAAATATCAGAAATTGAAGTCGTCTGTTGCCATGTTTGTGAATTAAAATCATACATAGACAATTTTGAGATTTTAGTTGAATTGGCAAAAAGAGTCCAGAGTTTTCCATTCTGATCAAAACGAAGCCTGATGGGGTTCAATAATGGCATTTGATTGGAATTAACAGAAGTAATACTATCAATAAGGAGGGTTGAATCAGCAATTAAAATTTTATCTAAAGAAGTGAAAAATAGTGAGTCGGTTCCTTTTTTAACTTCCAAATCTTCTATCTCTTGATTATCGGGTGCAGAATAAAAATAATTCAAATAATTTTGGTTAAAATCTAAATAGGTGACAGTGTTCGCATACGAACGATAAAATCTACTTGTACCTTTTTTTAAACGAGGTGATTCAAAATTAGACTGACCAATAAGTTGATCCTGATAATACATCAATGTTTGATTTGGGTTACCTACATTGAGATATAACGTATCATTATATGCCGACATATTAAAACTCATAGTGTGGTTACCGGGTAAATAAATTTTTTGGAAGGCTGTGCCATCAAACTTATAAAAGAAGTTCGTTCCATTGGTGTAGGAATAGACGGCATCACTCGTGAAAACTGGTGTGGAAAAATTGAAATCCACAAAATTGAAAATAGGAGTGGTAGTGTTATTATACTCTGTAAACACTCCATTTTTATCAATATGAGCGGGGTATTTTTTTACCAACCACATGGATGAATCATACGGATTGAATGCCATACTTTTCGCATCAAAGTTGATAAATACCTCCTGCCAAGATTGGGCATTCAAATTCACCACGAACAACAAGAAAAACAAAAAAAATCTTATTTTCATTCTAGAATAATTTTTTGGATGGATGTCCCAATTTCAACAAAATACACTCCGTTTTTCAACTGAGAAACATCAACTTTCTGGTTTAATTCATTTAACTCAAATTCCATCACAATTTTTCCACTTAGGTCTTTTAGTGATGCTTTTTCGCCGAGGAAAGAATCAGAAATGCCTGAAATTGTAAATGAAGAAGTTGCCGGATTTGGAAATAAGTTAATTTGATTTGTTTTTCCGTTGTCATGTAGTCCCAGCCAAGATGGACTATTCAGAGTAAGGAACGTGTGTAAATAGTTTAAATCGGCTACCCATAGATTGCCAAGTGTGTCGATTTCTAAGCCATAAAAGTTGGAAAAATCAATCGGGGAATTGGAATTATCAAAGCGATTGGTCCATGTGTTACCTTCTAATTTAGCAAGGGCAAAAGGCGTATCATTTACATCACCAAAAACGGCCCACAAACTGTCATTATGATCAAATTCTATTTCCAACACATTTGGACTTGGCATGTTGATGGTGTTGTTTGGGGTGATGGTATCTAAAAAATCATAGTTATAGGCATAACTGATTCCTTTTTTCCCGGCGACATATAAGGTATCTGATTTTCGAGAGAATTTTGTATCGTGAAAAATTGTCCAAAGATATTGTGGGTCCGAATTTAAAATAATAGAAGTATTAGAAGAAGGTTCATATTTATAAACAACCGAACTTCCGTTATTTCCGTAAATAAAAGAGCCTTTTGCATCAATCTCAGTATAGTTCTTGCCGAATGTTTCAGTAGTTGAATTGTAGAATTTTCTAAAACCTGTTTGATTAGCCATTGTAATATAAACCGTATCGTAGTTACTCGACAAATTAATATAATCACAAAAACTAGAATCTATAAGGACCGAACTATAGTTCGTAAAAGAGTGAAATCCAAATAAATTTTTGTTGTAATAAATTCCTGTCGGAGTAAAAGTGAATTTGAGCATATCATTCATCCAAAGAGTACCGAGTTCAGAAGAAGTAAAAACATGAATAGCACCTGAATTTCCCAAAACAGAAACTTTAGTGTCATTTATAAACCAAATATTGTTTCGATACGGATCAATACTAAATTGCCGGTATGGTGCTGTTTCAAAGGTTCCTACTCTTGAAATAGATTGCCAAGATTGGGCATTCAAATTCACCACGAACAACATGAAAAACAAAAAAAATCTCATTTTCATTCTAGAATAATTTTTTGGATGGATGTCCCAATTTCAACAAAATACACTCCGTTTTTCAACTGAGAAACATCAACTTTTTGGTTTAATTCATTTAACTCAAATTCCATCACAATTTTTCCACTTAGGTCTTTGAGGGTTGCTTTTTCGCCGAGGAAAGAATCAGAAATGCCTGAAATTGTAAATGAAGTGGTTGTAGGGTTTGGAAATAAGTTAAATTGGTTGGTTTTTCCGTTGTCATGTAGTCCTAACCAAGCCGGGCTATTCGGAGTTAACAAAGTATGCAAGTAATTTAAATCGGCTACCCATAGATTGCCAAGTGTGTCGATTTCTAAGCCATAAAAGTTGGAAAAATCAATCGGGGAATTGGAATTATCAAAGC
>CAZLVX010000066.1:0-11337 GCA_964562965.1 uncultured Lishizhenia sp. | reverse complement strand
ATACTTCCTAAAAAATAGGCAGATGATCCGGGTATACTTGTTAGTTGACTTGCAAGTAAACCTGAAGTGCACGACTCAACGGTTCCAACAGTTTTGCGTTTCTCCTTTAATATGCCGCCAATTACACTTGGTAGTGTATCGTCATCAAATCCATAAAAATATTCGGGAATTAATTGATTTAACTCCGACATGTAACGATCAATTAACAAAGCATCGCGTTGACCTTTGAAAGAAGTTATTCTCAATTTAACAATTCCGGGAGACGGTAAATAAGCTAAACTTAATTTTTGAACCTTCAGGGCTTCTTCCCAATCTTTAATTTTTTCAGCAAGAAATGATTCACCTAAGCCTTGTGTTAACGCTGTTTTGTGGTATATAGAATTTAACTGAAAACGTTCTTGAAATCGTGGAACTACTTCTTCGGTAATAATACCTTTCATTTCATAAGGGACTCCCGGTAAACTAATGTATATGAGTCCATTTTTCTCGAACCACATGCCTGCTGCAGTCCCGAAATTGTTGGTCAGAATTGTACACTCTTTTGGTAACGCCGCTTGCATGTTATTGGATTCCAACATCGGACGGTTTCTTGCTGCAAAAAATGCTTGAATTTTCTCTAGCGTAGGTGCATGAATCTCCAATTCTGTGTTAAAATATTCGCACAGCGTATGTTTGGTAATATCGTCTTTAGTTGGACCTAAACCGCCGGTAATAATGACCGCGTGGATGCCCTCGGATACATGATTAAGCGCGGAAATAATTTCGTTTTTATCGTCGGCAATACACGAGCTTTTAACCACTTGAGCACCTATGGAACTGAAGGTTTGACCGAGCCAAGAAGCATTTGTGTTAATGGTTTGACCTATGAGTAATTCGTCGCCAATACAGATGATTTCAATTCTCATTTTTTGTGAATTTAGCAATAGATTCTATGTGTCCGGTGTGCGGAAATTGATCTACTAAACTTATTTTCTCTAAGGTATATCCGGCATCTAATAACAGTGAAGCATCTCTTGCTTGTGTGGATGGATTACAGGAGATATAAACGATAGTTTTTGCTCCTAGGTCTACAACTTTTTGAAGTGTTTTTGGTGCAATTCCTGCTCGTGGCGGGTCAAGCATAATACCGGCTATTTTTCCTTGGTATTCTGGGTGCGACTTTAGAAATTTCCCTGCATCTTCTGCGAAAAATTGCAGGTTCTTGAGATTGTTGCGTCGTGCATTTTCTCTTGCGTCTTCAATTGCCTCTTTTACAATATCAACACCGATAACGCGAACATTTTTATTCCGTTGTCTCATGAGTTGTCCGATAGTTCCTGTACCACAAAACAAGTCCATTAGCACATCGTCTTCGGCATAGTCTGATTCAAAAAGATAGTCCAGAGCCTTAGCATATAACTTTTCTGCACATTGAGGATTTGTTTGGAAGAAACTCTCCATACTGATTTGAAATTCAAGTCCAGCTAAAGATTCTTTAATTGTTTTATCTCCAAAAATTTGATTATTCTTTCCATTTTCAATCTTTGATCGGTCTGCAACATTATCATTTACGGTATGTTGTAGTCCTGCAATCCTATCGCCAAACTTAACTTTAAGAAAACTTACAAATGCTGATACATCAAATTTTTCAATACCTTCAGATGAGGTAACTAAATTCACAAGTAATTTTCCTGAGTGAAAGGACTTTCGAACCACAATATGCCGAAAGAATCCAGTTTTTTTTGGTGGATGCCAAGCGGGCAAGTTAGTAGTCTTTAAATAATTTCTTATTTCTTTTAGTTTTGTTTCCCATTCTTCGTCGAACATACCGGACGGCAAATCTAAATTTTCTACTTTCCACCAAGTACCGCGACGCTTAAAACCAAGAGCAAAGGCGTCATCAATATCTTCATCGGTATCCAGGCAATGTTGAATAGAAGAAAATGAATATTCCATTTTATTTCGATAAAAATAATGAGAGGGGGAAGAGATAAATTTATCGAAAAGTGTTTCTACATGTTTTATTCCTGATAATCGTGAAAATGTATCCAATGTAGATGTCTTTTTGACTTCTTCTTGTTTCTCCACGGGTACTCGAATGTATGGTCCACCAGAAATTTCTTGAAATTCACTACTTGTTTCGAATGAAGAACGTTTAACAACAGAAATTAGCTTAGCTTCGGCATGTTGTTTTCGCTTTACATCGATTTTGGCTTTCACTAATTGTCCTGGAAAAGTGTTATCTACAAAAACTATAAACTTTCCATTTTCTGTTTCTATTTTTGCTATTCCACGACCACCAAAGGCATAGTCCGTAATTTCTAGTTCTACTATTTCCCCTCGATGAAACATGCTAAATCATTCCGCGAATTACACCTTTATCCGACTTTTCAATAAATTCTAATATTTCCCGAGTAGCTGTAGTTGAAGGCATACTACTTCTAACACTCTGAATTCCTTTGGAAAGATTACTGTTCTGAATATATAAAGTTCTGTAAATATCTTCTATTTCGCGTACAACTTCTTCAGAATACCCCCGTCTTCGCAAACCTACGGAATTAACCCCAGCAAATGTCAATGGTTCTCTTGCCGCTTTTATGTAAGGAGGAACATCCTTTCTAATTAAACTAGCGCCACCAATAAAGGTATGTTTACCGATATGTACAAATTGTTGCGCGGCAACTTTTCCTTCGAGAATTGCCCAGTCGTCAATTGTTACGTGTCCAGAAAGACCGGTATAACTTGCCAAAATTACATTATTGCCAATTTGACAATCATGCGCAACATGAACATAGGTCATGAGTAAGCAATTATCGCCAATTTTCGTTACCCATTTATCCTTTGTTGCACGATGAATGGTAACACACTCCCTAATTTTCGTGTTATTACCAATTTCAACGGTAGTTTCTTCGCCATCAAATTTCAAGTCTTGAGGGATAATAGCAATTACAGCTCCTGGAAATATTTCACAGTCTTCTCCAATTTTCGCTCCTGGATAAATCACCACATTTGGATGAATTATGGAGTTATTCCCAATTACCACATTATCATGAATTGTGGCAAATGGATGTACTACAACATTTTTTCCAAGCGTAGCATTTTTAGAAACGGAAGCTAGGTTACTAATGCTCATGCTTCTTTGTCTTTTATCACTTGTGCTAACATTTCTGCTTCCATAACCACTTTTCCGTTTACGTATGCTTGTCCACCCATTTCAACTAAACCTCTTCGAATTGGAGATAATAATTTCAATTCAAATACTACTGTATCGCCAGGAAGTACTTTTTGCTTAAATTTCACCTTATCTATTTTCATAAAATAAGTAGAGTAGAGGTGAGGATCTTCCACTTTGCTTAAAGCAAAAATTCCACCTACTTGCGCCATAGCCTCAATTTGCAAAACTCCTGGAAATACTGGATTACCCGGAAAATGACCTGTGAAAATAGGTTCATTCATCGTGATATTCTTAACACCAATAATAGATTCTTCTTGGATATCCATAATCTTATCCACCATTAAAAAGGGATAGCGGTGGGGTAACATCTTTTCAATATCGTTGATGTTATAAACTGGATCTTTTGTTAAATCGAAAAATTTGCCTTCGTTTTGTTGTTTTTTAATTTGATCTTTTAACACTTTAGCAAATCGTACATTTCCTGAATGCCCTGGTCTAGCGGCAAGGATATGAGCTTTCAAAGGTTTTCCAATCAAAGCAAGATCACCGACTATATCCAAAAGTTTATGTCTTGCAGGTTCATTTTCGTATTGGAGCTTTGTACTATTTAAAACTCCAATCGAATCGATGGATATTTCAAGGTTTTCTTTACCTAGCAATTTCGCCAATTTGGTTAATTCATCTTTATTTACATCAATTCTGTCTACCAATACAATGGCATTATCTAAATCACCTCCTTTGATAAGATTATTTGTTGCCAAATACTCAAGCTCTCTCAGAAAAACAAAAGTTCTACAACTAGCAATCTCTTTATTAAATTCGCCAATGTGATACATACTGGCATGCTGTGTGCCAAGCACTGGAGATTGATAGTCTACCATTACGGTTAGGCGATAATTGACATCTGGGATGGCTAAAAACTCGATTCCTTTTTCAGTATCTTCCCACGGAATATTCTCATTAAGTTCAAAATATTCTCTTACAGCGTCTTGCTCCTCAATTCCTGCGGATAATATGGCATCGACATATGGTTTTGAACTTCCATCCATTATTGGTATCTCAGCTCCATCAATTTTAATTAGTGCATTATCCACTTGACAACCATACAAAGCTGCCAATACATGTTCAGTGGTATATACTCGAGCTCCTTTTGATTCCAGCGTTGTACCTCTCTCAGTTGAAACGACAAGATCAACATCAGCTTTAATTATGGGCTGTTCAGGTAAATCTACTCGTTGAAACTTGTAGCCATGATCTGCAGGTGCAGGACATATCTCAATATTCACCAATTCTCCCGTGTGTAATCCTACACCTTTCAATTGAACAGGTGCCTTGATGGTACATTGTTTCTCTGTCATTTTTGATTTTTTCTAAGTTCTTTTAATTCGTTTTCGAGTTCACTTAGTTTATTTAAAATAAACGGCAACTTTCTAAATCCAAAATATGATTTTTTAAAATCATCTAGTGGAATTCCTGGGCTTCCCATCAGGGTATCGGCTTTTTTAACTGTTGAAGGAATTCCAGATTGTGCTACGATTTTTGTATTATCGGCAATGTGTAAATGCCCGCTAATCCCAGCTTGGCCACCAATCATTACACGTTGACCAATTTTTGCAGAACCGGCAATCCCTACTTGTGCAGCCATGGCAGAGTTCATTCCAACGTCAACATTGTGCGCGATTTGGCATAAATTATCAATTTTAACTCCTCTACGAATTATTGTAGAACCCATTGTGGCCCGATCTATGGCGCAGTTAGCACCAATCTCGACATTATCTTCAATAACAACGTTTCCAATTTGAGGGACTTTCTGGAATTCACCTTCCTCATTTGGTGCAAACCCAAATCCGTCCGAACCAATCACAGTTCCTGCATGAACTATACAATTACTGCCTATTTTGCAATCGTGGTAAATGGTTACGTTAGGATGAATTATTGTATTATCTCCAATCACAACGTTTTCTCCAATTACAACATGCTGCATTATGACCACATTCTGACCAATTTTTGAATGTTCACCGATATAAGAAAAAGCTCCTAAGAAAAGTGATTCACTAACAGATGCAGAAGAGTCAATGAATGAAGGTGTCTCAATTTTTGGTATTTTTTTCCGTAAATTATTGTATAACTCTAATAATTTAGCAAAACAACTGTAAGCATCATCAACCCTTATCAAGGTTAAGGTTGAAGGTAGGGCTTTTGATGCAGTAAAATTCTTATTAACAATACAAATACTGGATTCCGTCGTGTAGATGTATTCTTCGTATTTTGGATTCGCTAAAAAAGAGAGAGCTCCTGTTTTCCCTTCTTCTATTTTTGCAAGTGTATTAACAACAGTGGACGCGGCACCCTCGATTTCACCATGTAACAAAGAAGCTATTTGTTCCGCAGAAAATTCCATTACCCAAAATTACGAATTGATACAACGTGTAAGAGAACAAAGCACACTATTTTTCAACACTCAATGTTTTTATTTACACGGAATAATTGTGTCGAAAGTAAAGGAAATTACTTCTATTTTCTCCTTCATCCAAATAGTATTAGCCGCAACGTTTCTGTTCTTTTTGTCTTTAAAGCGAATCAAGTGTTCTGCTTTTGGGCGAATAGTAAAGTTTGAACTTGAAAAATCAATAACGCCGTTGGTTTTGATAGCTTCAAAAAGAGCATTATTATCTTTAAAACCCATTTCATTCATCTGACATGTAAGCAATGAATTTTCAGGGACGTAAAACAAGTCTTGATCTTTTGGAAAATGTAAAATTCTCCCATTCCCTTTTGAAGATGTTTTAAATTGCTGAGCATCTGCATCTAAAAGGGAAATTTCAGCAATATAGCTTTCATATGGTAAGGAAACCAGAAAATCGATTTTCTCGTTTTCAAAGTAATATACTTTTAAGGCCTCTTCTTTTTTACTGGCGCTAAAATCGATATCCGAATCCTCTATCAGTTGCCTAAGTTCATCAATCGAAACACCTTTTTTCTGAAGTTCAAGTTCATTTGCTTGATTGACAACAAGAACCCTTTCTTTAATCGCTGTTTTTACTCGTGACTCAGGTCCCCAATTACAACCGCGGTTACCGAAGAAGAAAAACACGATAATCAATCCAAGGCCAAAGCCTATTCCGTAATATTTAAGTCTTCTGAATAAATTACTCATAACAAAAAAGCCGAGATTTCTCGGCTTCTGACATTATAACAATGCTTCCAATTTCTGTGCTAAAGTAGCTTTTGGTACTGCACCTACTGATTTGTCGACAACCTCACCATTCTTTATAAACAAAACTGTTGGGATGTTACGAACATTGAACTGAGCGGATACAGAGCTATTAAGGTCTACATTAACTTTCCCTATCACTGCTTTCCCTTCGTATTCGTTTGCCATTTCTTCGATAACAGGACCGATCATGCGGCAAGGACCACACCATTCTGCCCAAAAATCAACAACTACTGGTTTATCAGATTTTAAAACCAATTCATCAAAATTGCTATCTGTAATTTCAAGTGCCATAATTTCTTTTGTTTTAATTGAAGTGCAAATTTACTCAAATTATATTTTGGTCAAAAGGAAATTAATTTATTTACGACCTAACTCATGAGATAAATATTTTGCTGTGTGAGAAGTAGATTTTTTTTGTTTTACCATTTCTTCAGGTGTTCCATGAAAACATATTTCTCCACCCTTTTCACCAGCATCCGGTCCAATATCTATAATGTGATCTGCCACTTTGATTAAATCTAAATTGTGTTCAATGAGCACTACCGTATTTCCTTCATTCACTAATTTTTGCAATACATCTAGTAGCAACCTAATGTCTTCAAAATGTAAACCTGTTGAAGGCTCATCAAGCAAGTATATTGTCTTACCTGTCCCTTTCCGCGAAAGTTCACTTGCCAGTTTTATACGTTGTGCTTCTCCACCAGACAAGGTTGTAGCACTTTGTCCGAGTGTTACGTAACCTAGTCCAACATCGTTAAGTGTTTTTAATACGCGATGAATTTTCGGAATTGCTTCAAAAAACGGCAATGATTCTTCAATGGATAAATTCAAAACATCAGAAATCGATTTTCCTTTATATTTGATCTCCAAGGTTTCTCGATTGTATCTTTTTCCATTACAGCTCTCGCATTCCACGAATACATCGGGTAAAAAATTCATTTCGATGAGTCGCATACCACCTCCATTGCATACCTCGCATTTTCCTCCAGAAACATTAAACGAAAATCTACCTGGTTTATACCCTCGGATTTGAGATTCGGGAAGTGTAGCAAATAGATTTCGGATGTCATCAAAGACCTTTGTGTAGGTTACTGGATTTGATCTTGGTGTTCTTCCAATTGGACTTTGATCTATTTCTATTACCTTGTCCAAGTTTTCCAAGCCTTTTAGTTCCTTGTAAGGCAAGGGTTTCTTTAATCCATTGTGAAAATGTGCTTGAAGCGCGGGGAATAAGGTTTGATTAATTAAACTAGATTTCCCACTTCCAGAAACTCCTGTTATGCATGTTAGCGTTCCAAGGGGGATTTTCAAATTCACGTTTTTCAAATTATGTCCACTGGCTTTTACGAGATTCAGAAAAAGGCCATTTCCTGGTCTGCGAATTTTTGGAATTGGAATTTCTTTTTTTCCATTTAGGAACAAAGTAGTTTCCGTATCAAAACTAATGTAATCGTTATAGGTTCCGGCCGCTACTATTTTTCCTCCAAAGCGCCCCGCTCTCGGACCTATTTCGACAATAAAGTCTGCATTTTCCATCATTTCCTTATCGTGTTCAACCACTAATACAGAATTTCCGGCGTCTCTGAGTTTTTTTAGAGAGTTAATAAGTTTTGAGTTGTCTCTTTGGTGTAGTCCGATAGAAGGTTCGTCTAAAATATACAACACATTAATAAGTTGCGTGCCAATTTGAGTTGCTAAACGAATGCGTTGCGCTTCCCCTCCCGAAAGTGATTTTGACGGTCTATTTAGCGTTAGGTAGTCCAATCCGACATTTAAAATAAAGGACAATCGCTCTCGAATTTCTTTAATTATTTCTTTGGCAATGTGCTGTTGATCGGAGGTGAGAAAATCATTAATTTGTTCAACCCATTGGGCTAAGTCATCGAGTTGCATCGCAGAAATTTCGCCAATGTGTTTATTTCCTATTTTAAAGTGTCTAGCCTCCTTTTTTATGCGCGACCCACCACAATCCTCACAGGTAATCATATTGGTAAAACTCTGAGCCCATCGTTGCATGGCCGCATTGCCGTCATCTTTTGATCGTAAAAGATACGAAGCGATCCCTTCAAATTTAAATTCATCTTCCGAACTGGAAAATTCCATATCCTCATTTCCATAAAGCAAAATATTGAGAACTTTTTCGTCAAACTTATTGATAGGAGTTGTCAAACTATACCCGTAATGTTGAACTAGTTTATCAATTTTATCAAAAAACCAATTTTGTTTGTATTCTCCAATGGGGATGATGGCACCTTGTTTTATGTTTTTTTCTTGATCGGGAATTATTTTAGAAATATCGAGTTCGCTTACAAGACCTAGTCCATTGCAATTTTGACATGCACCATAAGGAGAATTGAAGGAAAATAAATTAGGCTCAGGTTCAGGATAGCTAATTCCTGTAGTCGGACACATTAGAGAACGGCTGTAATAGCGAATGTTTTCATTTTCAGCACTCGCGATAAGAATATTCCCTTCTCCAATTTTCATTGCTGTTACAACACTATCGTAAAGCCTCTTTTCTGCGTTTTCATTCGCTTCTAATCGGTCGATTACAACTTCAATATCGTGAATTTTGTATCGATCCAACTTCATTCCTGCGCGAATGTCTGTAATTGAACCATCAATTCGAACTTTAGTATATCCGTTTCGAAGAATTTGTTCAAACAGCTCTTTGTAATGTCCCTTTCTGCCTTTTACTTTCGGTGCTAACACATAAATTTTTTCATTCTTAAAATGTGTGAGTATCAATTTTGATATTTCAGTATCGCCATATTTCACCATGGCTTCACCCGATTGAAAAGAATAAGCAGTTGATGCGCGAGCAAATAACAAACGAAAGAAATCATAAAGTTCAGTGATGGTACCAACGGTAGATCTCGGTGACTTTGAAACCGTTTTTTGTTCAATTGAAATTACGGGACTCAGGCCATCGATTTTATCTACGTCGGGACGTTCCAATCCGCCAATGAACTGTTTTACATAAGACGAGAAAGTATCAATATAGCGTCGTTGACCTTCCGCGAATATAGTATCGAAGGCCAAAGATGATTTTCCGCTCCCACTCAATCCTGTAAAAACAACAAGTTTGTTTCTTGGAATGGAAATTTCAACGTTTTTTAAGTTGTGTACGCGTGCTCCGTATACATGTATGGTGTTTTCTTCCTTCAACTTTTAGCCACTTTACTGCAAAAATAGCCAATCTTTATTTTGGAGCTTTGTAAACTATGGTATTTCTATAAAGAAGGCCGAAAACTATTGAAAAGAAAAGTAAAAAGAATAGAATTGGTGAAATTTGTTGATGCCGAACCAGATAAACTATACTTACCGCCAATACAAATGAAAACATTCCAATCAACGTAAAAATATACCATACCTGCCTATCGTTAAATCCTGCGTAAACCAGGTGATGTGTGGTATGATCTTTTCCTCCCACCATTGGTGATTGCCCTCTTCGCAAGCGATTAATCACAACTGTTAAGGTGTCTGCCGCCGCAGGAGTTAATGCAGTTAACGTTATAACTAAACTCACCCACGAATGATTTTGAGTTTCTGCACCAAGATTCCATAAGTACTTTATGGTGAAAAATGCCACAAACATCCCAATAAATTGACTCCCGGCATCACCCATAAACATTTTTGAAGGATTTATATTGTATCTCAAAAATCCAACTAGCGCTCCTAAAACAGAAACTATCGTGAAAATCCAATATGGTTCTAAAGAATTTCCTATGAAGTATGCCGTAAACAAGCAAGAAAGTAAGGTGAAAAATACAGTCGTAGCCGTTATGCCATCCATATTATCTAACATGTTTAATGAATTCATGAGAACAATTACCCACAAGACTGTACAAATTTGGTCTAACCAAGTAATATGAAAAAGATCTATTTGGGTATCCGTCAAAACGAGTATTATACCGCATAGGATTTGGATGAGCAGTTTAAAATAAGGTTTGGTATTGTATGCATCATCCGCTAAGCCCATAAAAAAGGCAATAGAAGCGGAGAAAAATAAACCTACATAACTCAGGTTTCCAAATATGTTGGTCTCAGCGTCTACCATTAAATACAAAATAGAGGAGGCCATAAATCCAATAAATAAACTTATACCTCCTAGTGAGGGCTTACTTTGATTACTCCAGCGAACGATAACATCGTTTTTATTTCGGATACCTAAAGTTTGAGAGAATTTAAGTAACAGGTGATTCACTACAAGTGAAATAATCAAACCGAAAGAAAAAAAGAGTAAGTAGTAGGGTAGTTCTGTTATCATAAGGTTGTTAAGTAAAAGGGCTGATAAAATCCGAAAAAATAAGTCCTTTTTTATCTTTTTCAGAGACTATTGGGTCTAAAATCTCCCAATCAATATTGAGTGTTTTATCGTTCCAGAGAATGCTACGTTCATGTTGGGGTGAATAGTAGTTGGTGCATTTATAGGAGAAAACCGTGTCGTCTTCCAAAGAACAAAATCCATGGGCAAATCCAGGTGGAATCCATAATTGATTTTTTAGTTTTGAACAAAGAATAACTTTAACATGCTGTCCATAAGTAGGTGAGCTTTTTCTTATATCTACCGCAATGTCTAAGGCTTTACCTCTTGAAACTTGCACTAATTTACCTTGAACAAATGGTGGTTCTTGAAAATGTAAGCCACGTACTACATTTTTTCCAGAACACGATTCATTGTCTTGTACAAAGGAAAAATCAGAAAGTATGGCAGCGTATCGTTCTTTATTAAATGATTCAAAGAAATAGCCACGCTCATCGCCATATATTTTAGGAAAGATAGAGTAGACTCCTTTTATTTTTTCTTCTTTGATTTCCATTTTTTCTTAATTTTTTTCCACCAACGCAAATGTAACGGAATATCGTCGTCGTCGTCGGTGTAATAGCCAGAATCTCCATATCCATAGGAACCATAACCATAACCATAACCATAACCATAACCATAACCATAACCATAACCATA
>CAZLVX010000065.1:0-11397 GCA_964562965.1 uncultured Lishizhenia sp. | reverse complement strand
AGTTTGTGCTTGGTTGACAGTATAGTGCTTCGATCCCAAAAGCTTTAGGGACTCCACCTTCGCAAAGCCACAAACCGTTACAAAATTCTCACTCAAATTGAACCAAACGATTAATTAGCTGTATCCGCAGAGAAAATAATTAATCATGAAGAAAATAACCTTATTGTTTTTGTTTGGAAGTTTCGCAGTACAAACATTTGCAGGAGATAAAGAAATCGTAAAATCTACCCTAAGCGACGTCACCATTTATGCACAAGGCGCCCAGTTACACCACAAGGCAAATTTCAACTATAAAGTTGGGGTAACAGAAATCATTGTAGAAGGAATAAGTCCTTATATAGATGCTAAAAGCATTCAGGTGAAAGCAACAGGTGCAGTAGTTATTCTCGACAGTAAATACACCTTGTACTATCCTCAAGCTGTGCAGGTAACCGAAGACGGAATCCCCCTAAAAATTAAAAAAGATATTAGCCTCCTAAAAGACTCTTTGAGAAGTATTGGTTATGAAATACAAGAAATTGAAGATGAACTAAGTGTATTGAACGCTACCAAATCAATTATTATTTCGAACGGCGTTATGCGCAGTCAAGGAAAAGTAAACGATTCACTGAATTTATTGAAATCTGCAGTTGATTATTACACGTTGAAACTAACTGAATTGAACAAGAAAATTTTATCGTTAAACAAAAGAAAACAAGAGAAACAAGAGAAGAAAAGTCAGATGGACTTGCGGATGTATAATCTTGAGAACTTCCAAAATCAAAGTCGTCCAGCTCAACCTAATAACAGCCCAATCCCAAGAATAGTGGTAACGATTCAAGCAAAAGAGGTAGGTACCGGGAAATTATCACTTTCTTATGTCGCTTCTAATGCCGGATGGACGCCACTTTATGACTTAAGAAGTGATGCCACTACAGGAAAATTAAGCCTTACCTACAAAGCACAAGTCTACCAAAATACTGGACTGGATTGGAACGATGTTAAAATCAGCATTTCCACAAATAATCCGAAAGCTAATAAAACTAAACCCGAACTAAACCCATGGTATATTGATTATACAAGCTACCGAGCAGAACAAAAAGATAAAAAAAGAAACTTGGATTACCTTACACAACCAAGTGCCGTTCCAAATGCGGTATTTAATTCTGGATTTTCTTTCAGTCAAACAATTAATAATTTAAATGAAGATATACAGGGGCTTACTTCTGATCAATTCACAACAGTAGTGCATCAACTTATCGCGGCAGAATTCAAAATAGACCTTCCCTACACTATCAAATCGAATAACGACCAACATATGGTGTTAATTAAACAAGCTGAGCTAGCAACTAGTTTTAAATATTTCGCAGTCCCTAAAATGGATGCAGGTGTTTATTTAGTTGCACAAATGACAAAATTGGACGAATTGCAACTAGTTCCAGCAAAAGCGAATATTTTCTTTGACGGAACATACATAGGTGAAACATTCATCGATCCGACACAAATGGACGATACGTTAAACTTATCCCTTGGGAAAGATCCGAATATCGTAGTCAAAAGAACCCTTGTAAAAAAAGACTGCAAGGACAAGATCATCAGTGATAGAATTGAACGAGTATTTGCTTACAGCATAGAAGCAAAAAATAATAAATCAAGTACCATTGAACTTATTATTCAAGATCAATTACCGTTAACTACCAATGGCGACATCAACATTGAAGCCATGGAACTTAGCAAAGGAGAATTGGATGCACGGACAGGAACCATTGAATGGAAAATGACATTAAAACCAAAAGACTCAAAATTGCTTGATTATAAATTTAAAGTCAAACACAACAAAGACAAACAAATTGTCATCTAATTGAAGCCCCGAAAGGGGCTTTTTTAATAACTAAAAATGCGAATAGTTTTATCGTCACTGCAGGTTGCAAATCTATTGTCGGATAAACGAACCAAATGATTTACGGAATGATGATGACCTTGCTTGAAAGCGTCAACCTTTTCCATTACTTGAAGAGCTTTCTTTTTCCATATTTTAATGGATTTATCTCTACTGACAGTGGCAAGTAAATCTTCGGAAAGAGCTACGATATCGTAAATAACAAAATTATGCGCAGGTAAGGAATGTAGCAATTTTCCATTGGTGAGGTCCCAACATTTTAGAAACGCATCTTTTCCCCCAGTATACAACACATTATTTTGAGAATCTAGGCAAATAGCTGTAGCTCCGTCGTGGTGCGCTTCAAAAGTAAGGATCAAATTAAAATATTGGGTATCCACTTGTAGTATGTGACCATTTTGCGCTGCAATGTAAAGAAAGGCTTCCTTTTCATCTAAAACCATTCTTCTAATTTTACCGCAGTTTAAGGGAATAGAAAGCAATAAACCCAGCGTTTCAGAACACCACACTGAGATATTTCCATCCGCATCTGCCGTGTAAAATTGCTTATTTACTTTGTTGACAGTTATGTTAAACAAAGCAGTTTTATGTTGATGAAAACACTTTATTTCTGTTCTGGTCTCTAAATCGAAAACGTGAAGTTTCCCTGAATTTGTTCCTACAACTAGAAGTGAATTATTTCGAAGAAAAGCCAAACAATACGGAACATCCTCAAATTTTATGGCGAATTTATCTTGTGTACCCGATGCTAAATTCCAGCGCGTAACAAACTTATCTGCGGCCGCACTATACAGAAATTGACCATCGTATTCCATGGCATATATCGCTCCAACATGACCACGTATGGTTAAACAATGGTGAATGATAGATGAGTTTGATGTTGAATTCAATTTGTCTCTTAATCTGCCGACAAATTTAAAAAATCTTGATCGTCTAGAAGTTTTGGATTGATCTCAAAAATTGTTTTTGCCTTTACACTGTTTTCTTGTAGGCAGATCGCAAACAACTCAATTGCCTGGGATTTCTGACCAAGCATCCATCTCAGATTCACCTCCAAAACTTTAGCAATTGGGTTATCTATGTTATCTAACATAAACTCTTGGAGTAAACGCAAGGCCTCTATTGGAGATTCTTCCATAAGTAAGTCAACGTAATCAGAAAGACATTCTTCGTCGTTAGGATCCAATTCCAAGGAAATAATATAGTTCGCTTTGGCTAATTCAATTTCATTGATTTTCTCATACGCACCAGCAAGTACATGGTAAATTCCAGCGTTTTCTTGATCGTAATGAAGCGCTTTCTGAATTAAGGTAATTCCTTCTTTTGTATTTCCTTCCAAATCCTCTATAATTCCTAATCCCAACCATGCTTCTGCCAACATTGGCGTAAGTTCCAAGGCGCGTTTGTAATAGTGACGAGCTAATTCTAGTTCATGAAGTTGCTCATGAGCTTCGCCTAAATAGCATAGCGCCATAGCATCTTCCCCATCTAGCTTTATACATTCATGGAAGTGCTCGATTGCTTTGTGAAATTTTTCTTGTGATAAATACGCATTGGCCATATTAAAATGAGCTGGTCCAAAGTCCGAATTTATCAAAATAGCATAATCATAGGCATGAACGGCTTTATCAAAGTCTTCTAACTTACTGTGTGCATTCCCCAAGTTATACCATGCGGTGTAAGAATATGGATTTTCATCAATGAAATCCGTGTAACACTTGATAGCGTTTTTGTAGTCTCCTAAATGATCGTATAAAAAAGCAATCTCGTAAAGAGCTCCTTCATTCTGTGGATTGGTAGAAATCGCTTCTCTTAAAATATCAATAGCCTCTTTGGTCATCCCCAAATTCTGGTATTCCATGGCGATGTCTAAATAGATTTCATCTCGATCCTCTGGCTCACAAAGATTCATAGCCAATTTAAAATATTTTATGGCATTTTTAGAATCCCGAAGTTGAGAGAACAACGCTGCTTTTGTAAGGGTTACTTCTAACTGGTTATCTCCAATTTTTTCTAATTGATTGATCAAATCCATGGCTTCATTAAGCTGCCCCAGCCCACTCAAAGATTGGGCTTTTCGCAACATAAACAGAGGGTTGTAACCAAAACGATCCATACCATATTCAGCTGCTTGTTTAGCCTTCTGATAATTCCCGTTTATTAGGAAATGATCCAAAATTCCTTCTATTTTATCACTGTCGAGAAAAATACTAGGCTGACCTTTTAAATGCAATTCAAATTGATGAAGATCCTCATTTAGATTTTGTTCCTGAAAGTCGTCGTCCTCATCTTCAAACATGCACTCGAATTTTAAATAAATTTACGGAGATTGTCTTGAAGGAAAAAATTTACCACCCCTAGTTTTCCACATTTTAACAATTTGTTGAAAAATTCTATTGGGAAAGAAAAATCTTTTGTATTTCCTCATACCTGGCTGATTTAATCTGATCCGAAAGGATCGGAAAAATTAAAGAAGAATGTTTTTCAGAACTGTAAATAAGCCCTGAACTCTTTTTTGCTACCAACGTGAATTCATCGTATTTTTTCTCATATGCAGCAATCATAAGTGAAAATTTAGATCTAATGGTTCTATAGATTGTCTTAAAAATTGCATCGCTTTTAAGTTCTGAATACAAGGCTGGATAATGTCTTTTGGCGTACAACAGATACTCTTTTATGAAAAAATCAAATTCATAAAAAGCATCAGCATTTGCGGTGAATTCAGAAGACCAGCGCCAAAGAAAATTTTCACCAAATGTTTCTCGGTAAAGTGGCAAAAAATCATATACTACTTTTGCGCCATGATAATACGCGTTGAATTCTTCCATTAATCCAACTATTCCCGAAACTTGCGTAGATTGATTTAAATGCTTTGTTTCGATATACGAATTATAACGAAAGGTTCGCAAATTTAAAGGTATTGTCTCAGATAAAAAGCGCGCCGAAAACAGCTTATTCTTTGGGAATTTGTACACCAATTTTGTGGATTCGTCAATGTAAAAACCTTCATCATCCGACATCCTTGGATCTTCTCCTAGTTGCTTCGCTTGAATTAGAGGTAAGTGACTATCAAAAGCATGAACGGTTTCGTGTACGGTTGTAGAAAAAGTGGATAAAAACCTTTCTTTCGATGATAAATCAGAAAATTCTAGGTGTTTCATTCCGGCAGTCACCGTTCTCCCCCCATAAGACATTGATGGCCCGCTGTTTTTATATGTTGAAATTAGATAATAAGTTGACGGAGAATACTTTTTAAGGTTTTCAAAAATGTACTGCTCGGAAACTTGAGCCTGCGAATAAATTGATAGAAAGCAACAAAAGAAAATAAGGCGAGTAGTATACATAAGCATTTAAATAGGGTAGATTTTTCGCCATATTCCCTATAATGCAGCACCCCAATAAAGTTACGCTATAAGAGTTCGTCGATAATTCTATCCATGGAATAACCTTCTGCCTCTGCTCGGTAGTTACGTACCAAACGGTGTCTTAGAATTGCCTTTGCAACTGCTTTAACATCTTCAATGTCAGGGGAATATTTCCCCTTAATCGCGGCATGGCATTTAGCTCCAATTACCAAGTTTTGGGAAGCCCTAGGACCAGCACCCCAAGTTATGTAATTTTTGGTAATCGATGGAGCCAGCGGATTGTTAATTCTTGTCTTTGCCACAAGGTTAACAGCGTATTCTAACACATTATCCGCAACAGGAATTCTGCGAATTAAATCTTGGTAATAAATAATTTGGTCAGCATCCAAGACTTTATTTAATGTCGGTTTGTGATCGGAAGTGGTAGTTTTCACAATGGCCAATTCTTCAGCGTACGATGGGTAATCTACCCAAATATTAAACATAAACCTATCCAACTGAGCTTCAGGTAAAGGATACGTTCCTTCTTGTTCGATGGGGTTTTGCGTTGCCAAAACGAAAAAAGGATTAGGTAAAGTGTATGTAGTTCCGGCAGCAGTAACTTTTCTTTCTTGCATCGCCTCTAACAAAGCTGATTGTGTTTTAGGCGGGGTACGGTTGATTTCATCTGCTAAAATCACATTTGAAAACAATGGACCTTTTATAAATTTAAATTGCTTGGTTTCATCTAAAATTTCTGAACCAACAATATCTGACGGCATTAAATCTGGGGTAAACTGCACACGATTAAAAGATAATCCCAAGGTTTCTGAAATGGTATTTACCAACAAGGTTTTTGCCAAGCCTGGCACACCTACCAACAAACAATGTGAACGAGAGAAAATGGAAATCAAGACTTGATCAACGACATCATCTTGTCCAATAATCACTTTATGAATTTCATTTTTTAATTCCTTGTAGTGTAAGACTAGGTTATCAATCCCTTGTTTATCTGACATAATGATTTAATTTGATTTCCAATTGCTGTTAAATGTGCACGTTCTATATAAATCGTCGATTCGAATATAAGACGAAGTCACCTTCGAATTTACCCAATCATTGATTGTTCGTGTTTTTTTATCGTTTTCCGCCGCCATTTTAATTAACGCATAATCATCATTGAGATTTGCTTTATGGGCAGGAATTCTTGCTAATAAACGCACAATTCTAATTCCGTCTTTTCGCTCGTATATATCGTTATACATAGAAGGCTTGGAGATATCTCCTTTCTCCATTCGATCTGTAATCAAGTATATTTGCTGATCGATTTCATTCAATTGATCCATTTCCCATGTTTGTTCACCAGTGTAAGGATTTGTAATAATCCCTTTATTTTCACGGGTCATTTCATCGTTCGAGTATTTAATTACCGCTTGCTCCCAAGTAATCTGATTCATTTTTAACATATTGTATGCAGAATCAACTTTGTCAGAAGATTTTTTAAACGCTTGTTTAGAATATGCCGGCTTTTTCAAGATATGACGGCAAACATAATCATCACCTCTTCTCTCCAGTAATAATAAAATGTGAAATCCAAACTGCGTCTCTATAATCTCAGAAATTTCTCCTGGTTTAAGTGAAAGGGCCGTAGATTCAAATTGTGGCACCATCATTCCGCGTGAAGCTTCAATGATTCCGCCATTCACAGCGCTCGAAATATCATCGGAGTGAATTTTAGCCATCAGTTCAAAGTTCTCTGCAGTAAGCTCTTTTTGAACCTCTTGTAATTTCAGGCGGGCTTTCTCTTTATCATCGTTCGATATGGAAGGATAATTGACAATTTGCTGAAAACTCAACTTCATGTTGATTAACGGAATACTATCCTTTGGAATTTTATTAAAGAAAGCCGAAACTTCTTTTGGAGTCACTGAAATCGTTGAAACTAATTTTTGCTCCATTTCTTGCGCAAGCATTTTTTTCTTAATCTGCCCTCGCAATTCCTCTTTCAACTGACTAATTGTTTTGCCATACACCTCTTCCATTTTAGCTTTGTCTCCATTGAACTTTTCTTCAATCGCCACACGAAAACGCATTTCTAATTCGGACTCAACCGCTTCCTCAGATACAACTAAACTGTCAATTAGTGACTGGTTGTACAGTAATTCTTCCATCATTAATTGTTCAAGCACTTCACAATCACTTGGAGCAGTGGCCTTTGGGTTGTTTACAATGAATTGCAGTTTACGCTCTTCTACATCGGAAAGTAAAATAATTTGATCGCCGACTTGCGCAACTATTTTGTTGACCACTTTTGGTTCACTCTGTGCGAATGTAAAACTGGAAATGAAGGAAATAAGTAAAATAAGTTTAATAGACATCCTCCCTATTTATTTAAATTGTAAAGTATGTCGTAGTTTACTTTAATGGTATGTTTCCTTGTAATTTCTTCCATCCAATTTTTCTCTAAAAAGTTCTGATAATCAGAAGTTACTAACCCTCTAGCTTCTGATAATTCTTTTTTCATTACAGGAATTTCTGCTTTTAAATCGACAACATAATGTTTCCCTTCAAATTCATAAGGTTTATTTCTTCCAACCACCAACAGTCTATCTTTTAATGGAGTGTATTGATCAGGATCAAGCTTGTTCATTTTAACTTTCACGTTTAACTCTGATGTAGCATTGAGTTTTTCAATAATTTCTTTAGACGTATTCTTTTTCTTCTTCAACATTTTATATGTCGTTGTTGCATTTGCCGCAGATGAACACTCGTAAACAACAGCATCAAATCGTTTGGGCCACATATATTTGTCTCTGTTCTGTTCAAAAAATACGCGTAAACCAGCAGTATCTTTCGTTGCTTTGTTCCATACTTTATCAGACATTATCTCGTAAAGTATGATGCCGTCGTGGTATTCTTTTAACAAAGCTTTGTAATCAGGATATTTGTCAGCCAATACACTTTCTTCATACTGCAATACACTTGCTTTCTCCCAATTTTTCAATTGCTTTCTAACCAATGATTTTGAATCTTCTTTTTTCAGTCCTCTGTAATTTTTTTCAAGAAAGTCGGCAAATTCTTTTTGAGTAAATTTCTTTCCAGCTGCACTCAACTCAAAGATTGGCAAGTCCGAAACTAGTTTATCCGACTTCCATTTTCCTATGTAATAAGTTGAATCTATATTTTTATCGAACCATGTTAAAGGAGCCTCACCTAGAGACTTGTATTTGTATTGTTTTTTGAGTTTTTCAACAAACGAGTCTTGCGTTTTCTTAGCGCGCTCATCTTTGTTTACCTTGGTTTGAATTTCTTTTTTTAAGGTCTCAAAAGATGCGATATCCTTCCATTCTAACCTTTTAATGATGTGGAATCCGTAATCAGTTTTCACCGGCTTGCTGAACTCTCCATCTTTCTTTAACGAAAATGCAGCATCTTCAAAAGCAGGAACCATGCGTTGAGAGGTTCCAGATCCAAACATGGGAAGTTCTCCGTTTTTCTTTTGTGTTCCTGGATCTTCCGAATGGGCTTTCACTAATTCATCCCAAGATTCACCTTTTACCAATTTATCGTATAGCTCATTGATTTTCTTTTCAGCATTTACAACTTGTTCTTCTGTTAAACTTTTGCTTGTTTGAATCATGAGATGTGCCACTTTAATTGTGCCTCGTGCAGGACGTTTGTCTGTGACTTTAATAATGTGATAACCAAATCGAGTTCTAACAGGATCTGAAATTTTTCCGACTGGTGTGTTATACGCTTTATCTTCGAAAGGGTAAACCATTTGAAATGCGGTAAAATATCCTAAATCGCCACCATTGTTTACCACTGAGGGATCTTCAGAACCTAATTTTGACTTTGCCACAAAAGCAAAATCCTCTCCTTTTTCAATTCGCGCCTTACATGCCATAACCTTATTCCATGCTTCCAAAGTATCCTTTGGTAAGGCATTTGCATCACATTTTATCAGTATATGGGATGCACGAACCTCTGTTTTCATGCGTTCATACGCTTCTTGAACCAAATAATTATTTGCTGCTGAATCAATTAAATAAGGATTGGCTAATTGTTTCTTGTATCCTTCCAATTCTTTTTTAAGTTTTGGAATCGTATCATAACCTAACGCTTCCGCTTCCGCGACTTTAAGTTTAAATTTCTGAAACATGAGGATATACTCGTCCATTGAAGCTTTATCGAACTTGGGATCAGCGTTGTTTTTTAAATAAATTTGGAGAAACTCACTTTTTGTTACAGGTTTTCCATCAATTTCCATTAAAACCGGATCTGTAACTTGAGCACCAACTTTTCCAGCGATGCACAAAATACTCGACACTACTAAAATTCCAATTCTATTCTTCATATTTTTTGCTTATTTATTTTAAACTGTAATTTGGAGCTTCCCTTGTTATGGTAACATCATGCGGATGAGATTCTTTAACACCTGCAGAAGTAATTCTGACAAATTGTGCACCTTTCAATTTTTGAATAGACGCCGAACCACAATATCCCATTCCTGCTCGCAACCCACCTATAATTTGATGCATCACCTCGGCCAACTTTCCTTTGAAAGGAACTCGACCTGAAATCCCCTCTGGAACCAATTTTTTTACATCGTCTTCTGCATCTTGGAAATATCTGTCTTTTGAGCCTTTTTGCATAGCTTCTAGGGACCCCATTCCTCTGTATGACTTGAACTTTCTTCCTTCATAAATAATTGTTTCACCAGGGGATTCCTCCACTCCAGCAAACATTGACCCAAGCATTACGGAGTCTGCTCCTGCCGCCAGGGCTTTAACGATATCTCCTGTATATCGAATACCGCCATCCGCAATCACGGGGACACCTGTACCTTCAATAGCCAGGGCGACGTCATTCACGGCAGTTAACTGTGGCACACCAACACCAGCAATTATTCGTGTTGTACAAATTGAACCTGGACCAATTCCAACCTTAACGGCATCTGCTCCTGCTTCCACAAGTGCCTTCGCAGCTTCGGCAGTGGCAATATTTCCAACAATAACATCCAGTTTAGGAAACTTAGCTTTTACTTCTTTTAATTTTTCAAGAACGCCAGCTGAGTGTCCATGAGCGGTATCAATAACAACTGCATCTACCCCTGCCTTAACAAGAGCCTCTACCCTTTCTAAAGTATCGTGCGTTACGCCTACAGCAGCCGCAACACGAAGACGCCCTAATTTATCTTTACATGATATAGGGTGTTCTTTTACCTTGATAATATCTCGGTATGTTATTAATCCAATTAATTTATAAGCCGCGTCTACAACAGGCAATTTTTCAATTCGATTTTCTTGCAAAATCCCTTCAGCTGTATGTAAGTCTGTTGATTCTGAAGTCGTAATAA
Organism: uncultured Lishizhenia sp.; assembly: GCA_964562965.1. GTDB lineage: Bacteria > Bacteroidota > Bacteroidia > Flavobacteriales_D > Crocinitomicaceae > UBA952. The sequence goes on along the minus strand of CAZLVX010000065.1, from coordinate 815 downwards.
GTTTTTCAGAGGTCATAATTTCCTTAACCGGACGATCAATGTTCTTCTCAAAACGCAAATCACGATTCGTAACGATGCCCTTCAAAACATTGTTTTCATCCACAACAGGAATTCCACCAATGCTATTTTCTCTCATCAAAGCCAATGCATCGCGAACAAGTGCAGTTTCTCTCAACGTAATAGGATCGATGATCATTCCACTTTCCGAACGTTTCACTTTTCGGACATTCATGGCCTGCATCTCTACGCTCATGTTTTTATGAATGACACCTATACCACCTTGTTGCGCTATTGCAATTGCTAACTCAGCTTCTGTAACTGTGTCCATCGCTGCGGAAACAATTGGGGTATTAAGCAAAATATTTTTGGTGAATTTTGATTGCAACGAAACTTCTCTTGGTAATACTTGTGAAAAGGCAGGAACCAATAAGACATCGTCGTAAGTCAATCCTTCTTTGATGTTGTTCAGGCTATTTAATGACATGTGAATCTATAACTATAAATTCTGGCAAATTTAGGAAAATAAAAGCAGTTAATCTAAAGCAGTAATTGTTAAATATGGCTAAAAACAGAAGTCAAACGGAACTATTTTTGTAAACTTGTTATCGTGAGAATGAAAACACCATTTTTATTTCTAGTTTTTGTTGTAATAGCAACCATAAATTTTGCTCAAAAAAAAGAAATTGACCCTCAACGATTGATTCAACTTTCAGGAGTTGCTGTTTCGGATGGAAATCTCGACCCAGTCCCTTTTATAACTGTTTACGACAGAACCTTAGGAAGAGGTGTTTTGGCTGATTCTTACGGTTTCTTTT
>CAZLVX010000064.1:0-11438 GCA_964562965.1 uncultured Lishizhenia sp. | reverse complement strand
GGTGCCGACCACGAATAGGTAGTTCCAGCTGGTATGACATTCGGAGAAGTTGCACTCGGTGTTACTGAAAAAGCAGTTCCACTGCAAGTTTGTGAGGTGATATTAGCAATACTTGGTCTTGGGTTAACAGTAACAGCAATTGTGAAAGTTGACGTACATTGATTTGGTGCCGATCCCGAAGTGGAGGTTACCGTATAAGTCGCTGTTACAGCTGTAGCTCCCGAATTAGTTAATGCTCCAGTTATTGGTGACCCACTTCCCGAAGCGCCTCCAGTAAAGCCTGAACCTGATGGCGAAGACCATGAATATGCAGTTCCAGCTGGAATTACATTTGGAGAAGAAGCACTTGGCGTTACTGAAAAAGCACTTCCAGTACATGTTTGGGTGGTTACATTGGTAATGCTTGGTCTAGGATTAACGGTCACTGTAATAGTGAATGTTGACGTACATTGATTGGGTGCTGTTCCCGAGGTTGCAGTTACGGTATAAGTAGCCGTTACTGCCGTGGCTCCCGAATTGGTTAATGTTCCAGTTATTGTTGTCCCACTTCCCGAAGCACCTCCTGTGAATCCTGTTCCTGTTGGCGCCGACCAAGAATAGGTAGTTCCAGTTGGAATGACATTGGGAGAGGCCGCACTCGGCGTTACTGAAAAAGCAGTTCCACTACACGTTTGATTCGTGATATTGGCAATGCTCGGCCTAGGATTTACCGTAATTGTCTCTGAAGATGTTATGAATCCATTACATGTCCCATTACTAATATATAAGGAGGGCGTGAATGAAACTGGGGTTGTGCCCGAATTACAATAGCTATAATTTACTGTTTGTGTTGAATTTGGCGTTAAATTCACAAATCCACCATCCCCATAAAGTAATTTTGCTTCAGTAACACTGCCCGTGGTAACAGAGAATGTGGCATTATAACAAGTACAACCTGTTAAATTTGTATTTGTAACATCCAAAGTTCCTGATGGCCCTCCAACAGTTATCGTAGCTACTGTTTGGGTGCTCGTACAACCTGTCAAGGAGCTTACCGTCAACGATACATTGTAAGTGCCGGCAGCCGAATAAGTGGTGGAAGGATTCCAAACGGTAGATATTTGTCCGTTTCCAAAGTCCCATTGTGCCGAATTGACATCTTCGTTATTTGTAGAGAGATTTGTAAAATTGACAAGATTAGGTGGATTGAAACAAGAAAAACTGGTGGGTGAAGCTATGGCAGCCGCAAAAACATCAAATACTGATATTGGTACAATACTATCGTCAGTGCATCCAAGATTATCCGTTACCGTAAGGGTAATACTTTGATTTCCTTGACTATTAAATGTAAATGTACCAAAACTTGCTCCTGTTGCAGTTGCAGGTGATGCACTCGTTGCTGACCATGAATATGAGTTTAGACCGGTACCTGTGGAATTATTTGTAACTACAACTGTTTGATTATTACAGATGTAAATTCTGTCTACAGTGAAACTAGCTAGAGGCTTTCGAACAATAATAGTTTTAGTTATTACAGTGGAACAAGCGGGTACAATTCCCGAATTATCTGTAACTGTTAAAGTAAGCGTATATGTACCCGGGTTCGTATAAGTATGAGAAGGAGACGCTATGTTTCCCGTAGTATTTGGAGTTCCATCTCCCCAATTCCAAACTCGAGAAGCTATAGAAGACATTGGAGCTGTTGAATTGTCTGTTGCTGAAAAGGATTGACCAGCACAAACAGTGTCAGCGACGATCAAATTTGCAACTACACCGTGAACGGTTATATAATTTGGTTTTATTATCGTATCACGACAATTGTTGTTATCAATATTCAACATGGCAATTCCATACTGTCCAGGTGAATAACCATTTGCCGTTGTAAATCCTCTCGCTCTTGGTGTCCCCCTTAAAGATGGAGATGCTGCCGAAAAAGAAATTCCATTGGCGGTATTCCAATCCCATTGTGTAAACGTCGAACTTGGTCCTTGATTTGTACCATTATACTGAGGTGAAGGTGTAGTATTCGTAAATGTTATTGTGGTTCCTAAACAAATTGAAGTAAGGTTTGCAGAAAAGTCCGCGCCCGCATTACTGTTTACATTAATAGTTGCAGTCGCTGTGCTTGCTGAACATCCTGTAGAGGGATCTGATGCAACCAAAGTTATGGTGTAAGTTCCTTGGCTAGCCCATGTTACAGTATGTGGCCCTGCAGTATTCGCTGTTGCAGGTGTTCCACTTGGAAACGACCAAGAATAAGTAGTTGAACCGGTTGTACCTGTGGATGTATTTGTAAAAGTTCTTGTAGATTGATTTGAACAAACAACTGCCGAAGTTGTAAAACTCGCCCGAGGCCCAAGAACAGTAATAACTTGAGTTGACACAGAGCCTGAACATCCCAGTTGTGGTGGACTTCCTGGCACAACTGTATATGGAGTCATTGAAACTGTGTAAGTTCCCGGAGTGGTATAATTAAAGGACATAACAGTATTTTCTGCTCCCCATGCTATTGTACCATTACCATAATCCCACCTAACGGAGTCAGCACCAGAACCTGTATATTGAAAAGAAAAGTTCTGACCAATACATTGGCTTGTTGAAGGTCCAACAGAAAATGAAGAAGTTGGCGTAATACCATTTCCAATTGTTATTACATTGTTGAAATTTGTCGATGCAGTACAGCCATCACTTGAAGTAGTCGTTAACGAAATTCCATAATTCCCTGATGAATTATAAGTTACGGATATAGGACCTGTTCCGGAACCATTATTGGGTGTTCCTCCTGTGAATGTCCAGTTTGTAGAAGTTATGGTGCTCCCAGAAGGAGCAGATGCGGTTGAGGTGTAATTTGTTGTAACAGGCGAGCTACATGCATTCGTAACGGAACTAACGTAATTATTAGAAGGTAAAGCTCGAACTATAATTTGTTGAGACGCAAGAGCACTTGGACAACCTAGCGTATAAGTTACAGAATAGGTTGTGGTCAATGACGGGCTTACTGTTATGGATTGAGTCGTTGCTCCATTTGACCAACTATAAGTTCCTCCAGCCGAAGATGGTGTTGCTGTTAGCGTAACAGAAGAACCGGCACAAATAGTACCATCATTATTCGTTGTACCGGAAGTTTCCGCTAGAGAAATCGTTACGCTTGGTGCTGCTGTTAAGGAAACACTCGCAGTAGCCGGAGCACTCGCACACCCTCCCGAGGAGTATGTTACAGAATAAGTCCCTGCAGCAGAAACGGTTGCTGTCGCAGCTGACCCCAGACTATTAGACCAAGAATAGGTGCCCCCGGATGGCAAGCCAGTTGCTGTAAGTGTTCCTGACGAACCATTACAAATCGTTAAATTCGAAGGATTTATTGAAACATTTGGCAAAGCTTTAACACTGACAACAACATTTTGTTGGACTTGACAACCATTTGGTGCAGTAGTTGTAACAATATATGTCACTGAAATATTAGATCCCGTGTTATTTGTTAGAATTTCGGAGATGTTACCATTTCCGGATGAAGCTCCCTCATTGATACCAGCAACTGCAGCTCTTGTCCAACTAAATGTGCAGCCCGCTGATGCACTTGTAGGAGTGTAATTAAAAACCGAACCACTACAAATGGAATTAGGGTTTAATGGACTTGATAAGGAAGCAGATTGGTTTACTGTGACAGCGGATAAATTTTGTGTTGTAAAACAACCGAAAGAATTCGTTACTGTTGCACTTGGAACAAAACTTCCAGCGGTGGTGTAGGTGTGTGAAAAATCTTCAATGTTGTATGTTTGTCCACTTCCCGTATTAACTTGAAAGGATTGAAGTGATCCACTTCCTGCCAAACAAGAACCATTAAAAGAAACTGATCCGGGTGTACAGCTCGTCAAAGGACTAACTGAATAACTAATTGTTGGGGTATTATATACGGTTAAGTAATTGTTTTGAGTATTCACTGTTGGTGCTCCGCCATTTGATACCGATAAACTAACGGTGTATTGTCCGGAGTTTGTTAAAAATATTGCAATTGAACTTCCAGTTGGATTTGAGGTATAGCCTCCTGGACCGGTAATCGTCCAGTTATATGTTGAATATGAAGTTGTTGTGGCATTTAAGGTAAATAAATTCTCAGGACATTTGTCAACATCAGGAGAAGAGAAAGAAGCGTCTAACTGTCCGAAAGAAAATTGACAAGAAATTACAACGAGAAATAAAGAGAATACCCTAAGTAGATTATGATTGCGTCTTTTCAAAGAAATAATATGCATAGTAATCAAAGATATTTGAAATTTTACTTTTAACCAAGACGTTTAACGAATAAAACTGAAAGTAGTTGCCTTTTTTCTAACTTCGTTAAAATTTTTACTTTATCAAATTTTGATTGCCGGCTTAAAGGACAGACTTCGTGAATTTATCTTGATTGGAGATTACATTTCTGATAACGATCCTTTGTGTTCAGTTGAAGCGAAACAAGTAATAAAATTTGAGGAGGGAAAAGCAAGTTCAAAAGAGGTCCAACAGCTTTTGATTTCAGCAAAAAAAGTAGAAAAAGAGACGGGAATTAATCCTTTATGTATAGCCGAAGGCTTCGTTATTATTGAAAAAAATGAGTTGACACTAAAAGTACCTATTCAACTTCAAGAAATTAATTGCAACAAGTCATTAGAGGTGGTGCGAATCGACAAAGTTGGCGAGGTGTTTTTGAATCCTTATTTACTTGATTACATCAAAAGTTTGGGTATATCTGGAATTTCAGACATAGAATCATTTTTTGAATTAATCCCTCCAGCGTTTGAGCTCGACACCTCTGTAACATACATTGGAAATTTCCATCCATACCGATACGAACTTATTCGAGATATAGAAGAAATTGACAAGTCCTATTCACTGTCATCGACACTTTCACATTTATTGCTCCTCGAGCCAATTGATCAAGAGGCATTAACCTTGGAAGGAACTTTTGCACCGATAGTAGCATCCGATTTTGATCAGATGGAAACCTTGGAGAAATTTAAAAAGCAATCGATTTTAGTGCAAGGACCTCCCGGAACAGGAAAGTCTCAACTTATCGTTAATACAATTGCACTTGGACTTCAAAACGATAAAACAATACTTCTCTCCTCCGAGAAAAAATCTGCACTTGACGCCGTTCAATTGAGATTAAAAACTCTTGGATTACATCGTTTGTGTTTAACTAATTTTGCCAAAAATGAACAAAAATTAATCTATTCTGATCTAAAAAAAACATGGGAATACTTTCAAAATTTTAAACCTCAATTATTTCAAAATGTAGATTCAGCTTTCCCATTTGATGACAGTTTAAAGTCCTTAATTTCAACTTTATCTGAACATAACGAGATTTGGGGAAAATTGATTAATTGGTTAAGTGAATATGAAAATAATCGGTATCAAACAGTCGAAATAGGGAACTTTTCATTTGAGGAAATCCTATCACAAATAACTAAATTAAATCCAGAAATTTATTCTCTAATAAAACGAATAAATACACTTCACTTCATTAAATACGATGATTTAGGCAAACAAATTGAAAATACAGAACACCTTCTTTCTGAACTAAATAAACTCTATCCTGTAGAATTAAAAAGCGATGTAGATAAATTGGTTGTTAAAATACTCACACTTCAACACTTCGGCACTCAATTTTACAAATCCTATGGCGAAATCATTGCTTCGAAATCTCGTAAACTTTCTAAACTCTATTCCACTTGTTTAACGATTGAAAACGAAGTGAAAAATTGGGAACTTAACCTTTCGCATTGGATTAAAAGACCTTCCCCTCAAGAATTATCATTTTTAAAGAACCAAAGCGCAAATCAAGGATTATTTAATCGACTTAAGTTTAAAAATGAATGGAAAAAATGGGTACGCATCTCAGGTATTTCTCCTAATGAATTGATTTCCGAATTGGAACAATTTTATCAATTTGAAAAAAAGAGAAACGCGTTTGACGTAGAACTTTCATTGCTAGGAATTGATTCCATTCCGACCTTGAAGTCCATTTACCAACTATCAACTCAACACAATCAAGAAGATTGGGTTTGGTATAACTCTCTATCGAAAGAGCAACTTGATGGATTAAGAGAAATGCAAGTAAAAATTCAACAATTAAAAAGAGATTTTCAAACTGTTTTTCATTTTGAGGAAAACGATAGTTTAGCAAAGTATTTAGAAGAAATGAAAAATAATGTGGATGAGCTTAAAAACCAACTACATATTATTTCTTACCTTCCCGAAGAACTCAAACGGCTGATCTTGAACTGTTCGTCACATCATGAGTTGACTGCTTCCATTTACCATTCATATTGGAGAAAATTAAGTCCTTCGGAAGTATTTCCAAAAAAAAGGGTGCGTGAAGAATGGATATCTTCTGCTTTGCGTCACGAGAAAAATAAAATTATTAACCAACGATACACAGCATATAAGTTGATTGAAAATGCTCATACTAAGTTTAAAGCATACAACGACTTAATGTTGTCGCCACCTGTAAAGCTTTCAGCAGAACAAAAATTATTAAGAAATGAATTAAAAAAGGGTAAAAATTTATTAATCAAGGAATTTGCTAAGAAAAAGAACTTCTTGACCTTACGGAATTTGTATGAGAGCGAGGCAAGACATTGGCTTTTGGTTATTAAACCTCTTTTGATGATGCATCCTCAGCGCATTTCGACCTATTTTCCTCCAGAACCCGGTCTATTTGACATAGCTATTATTGACGAAGCAAGTCAAATGCCCTTTAGTCACTCCATCGGAACACTACAGCGTGCAAAAAGAGTAATGATCGCGGGAGATGATCAGCAAATGGAACCCTCTTCATTTTTTAAAGTTCAAGCCGAGAATGATTGTAGCGTCTTTCACCAAGCAAAATTTCATTTAGAAAATTCATGCCTGACGCATCATTACCGAAGTGAACATAAATTGTTAATTGAATTCTCAAATAAATATTTCTATCAAAATTTACTTCGGTGTATCTCAAATGCCAATTTGAAAAATAGAAATTTTATAAAACATCATGTTGATACGACAGGGATCTACGATAACGGTGTAAATGCTAGAGAAGCCCAAAACATCTCTCGTGCATTACTTCCATTTCTTTCAAGTGATTCAAAAATTGGAGTTGTAGCCTTTTCTGAGCAACAATTAGCAACTATTAAAAATGAAGTTTTTTCCTCTTTGAAAAGCCAGATGTTTGATTTAGAGGACCAGGAACAACTCGTTTTTAAAACCTTAGATCAAGTTCAAGGTGACGAATTTGATATTCTATTCATTAGTTTTGGCTACGGAAAAAACAAAGAGGGGAATTTTGAACTACGATTTGGTCCAATTAACCAACTTGGTGGTGATAAACGATTGAATGTATTGTTTTCACGAGCGAAAAAAGAAATTCATTTTTTCTCCTCCGTTAAACTGAAAGATTTCGGAGATTCTAAAAATGATGGCGTTAACGTATTGAAAAAATGGTTCTCATTTATTGAAAACTTGAATGAGATAGAAAATGAAAAATACGAAATCTCCATTTATTCAATTCTGAAACAAGCAAAAAGCACACGAGATTTCACACACCTCGTTCACTTATATCATCTTAGAGGATGGAAAATTAAACCTTAGAAGTTTTTTCCGGTACAGGGTCGTGACCATGACCTCCTCCTGGACGACAGGATGCAATTCGCTTAATACCTAACCAAAGTCCTTTGAACGGACCCCATATTTTTAAGGCTTCAATCATGTATTGTGAACAGGTTGGAGTGTACCTACAACTTGGTGGAAAAAGGGGTGAAATAATTAATTGATACATTCGAACAAGTAATATCAAAGGAAAAACAACTACGTATTTCAGGTAACGCATGTGCAAAACTAACACTATTTCAACAATTGAATGTGTCAAACTCTACACGTAACCTTGTTTGGAAAAATTCGTTGACACTATCTTAGACAACAAACTTTTTTATGAAATACCTATTCACAGCAGTTCTGCTTAACACATTTTTTGTAGTTTTCTCTCAACCAATGAATTGGAATGAAGAAAAAATAAGCGTGACCAGAGCAAGCGAAGTATCGACTATTTTGCACGCGGAGGAATTATTCAATGACCGTTGGGACATACTCCCTCAAGCTCAATTTTGGAAGCAAATCATGACTTTGTCTCCGGATTCGATTCTTATCAATGTTGCATCTACACGACAAATTATCGAGAAAATGTCGTTAAGAGACTGGAATAAAAAAACTGAAGAAGAAAAGTCACTTTATCGCGCAGAAGCAAGAAATAATTTAGGCTTATCGGAACAAGAACGCATTTTTGTTACATGTGGAAAGAACGACTTTTATAAATTCAAAGAAGTGTATCCTCAACTTTCGAAAGGTGTCGCAGCATTTGAGCGCTATGGAGTAGACCCGTGGTATGCTCAAGCCATTCTCTTAATAGAAAGCCCGGGTCAGTTAAAAAAGTCTATTTCGGGAGCATATGGAGCCTTTCAGTTGATGCCTGATGTTGCTCGTGCTCATGGGTTGACGGTGAACAGCCAAATGGATGAAAGAAAAGATTTCGATCGCTGTGCTTATGGAGCAGCTCGTCTGATAAATAAGATATGTATACCTGAGGCCAAAAGAATTTTAGATCGTCATCAGTTGACGTACAACGAAAATGACTTATGGTTTCGATTGTTTGTGTTACATGTATACCATGCAGGGGCAGGAAATGTTTCTGCAGTTATGAATAAGATACAGCCAAAAGAAGGTTCACAAGAAGTCATTAAATCCATGTGGCAAAATACGGCCGGTGGTTTCGGAAACAATTCTCAAAATTATTCTCAATTGGCATTGGCAGCACAATTAGTGCTTCATGATATGGTGTATGAACAATGTGATGACATTAAACATCACGCGCGTTAAGCCGGTATAAATTTTAAAGAAATCGAATTAACACAATGTCGTGTGTTCTTTTCTGTGAAATGTTCTCCTTCAAACACGTGTCCTAAATGTCCATCGCAATTAGCACATCGAATTTCTATTCTTCTTCCGTCGCGGTCCAGTATGCGTTTTACATGTCCCTTGATTTCATCGTCAAAACTCGGCCAACCACATCCTGAATGGAATTTACTTGAACTTTCATACAATGGATGTTCGCATTGACGACACACATAGACGCCCGTTGAATCGTAATTTTCATATTCTCCGGTAAAAGGATACTCTGTTCCCCCATTAAGAATCACGTGCTTTTCCTTTTCTGTAAGATGGTTCCAATTTTCTTTATTGAGTGTCATTCGATTGCGCTTAGAAATCCATCTTTTATAACAAAACGCGTGGGCAAATTGTTTGTGTAAATGGATCCTGTGCCTAAACCTTGAGGTATATTTACTTCATAAACTGAGGTGAATTCTGCTATGGCTTGTAATCCCAAAGAACTCTCTAATGCGGAGGTAATCCACCATCCTATTCCGAGCTTTTCTGCACATGAAATCCATTTTTTGGCACCCCTGAATCCGCCATGTAAACTTGGTTTTATAACAATGTAAGAAATGCCAGTTGTCTTTAATAATGCTAACATTTCTTGTTGCTCCTCGATTCCGATGAGCTCCTCGTCGAAAGCTATGTCAACTAATTTTAATTTATTTAAAAGTATAGTTTCTTTTACCTTTCCTTTTTTCAGTGGTTGTTCTATGGAATGGATATTTAGTTCCTTGAGGTCTCTTAAAATAAATTCAGCATTTTGCTCGGTCAGCGCCCCGTTTGCATCAACTCTTATGGTCAACTCTTGGTCAGAAAACAGAGAACGTAGTTCACTGAGTAATGGCTTTTCTAATTCCCAATCAAGACCACCAATTTTCATTTTCACGGTGGTAAAACCTTCTTCTAATTTTTGTTTCATTCGCGCCCGCATGGTTGGAATATCACCCATCCATACCAAGCCGTTAGTGGGGATTTTAATATGATTAAAAGCATCAGGAGTTACGAAAAAATGTCCATTTTGCCCAAGCCATGAAAAATAGGCCATTTCGAAGCCAAAACGAATTGCTGGAAACGCAATTAATTCTCTCTCTAAAACAGGCTGAAAGGTAATTTCGTCCTCATTTTCCATCCAAAGTTCAATTGGAATTTGGCTGAATTGAGTAATGACCTCCTGTAGCTTTTTTTCAAATGTTAGTATATCTTGAAATTCCGGAGATAAACCAGGTATAATGGAAATTTCACCTACACCAGTTTTTCCATTTTGGATGACTTCAATAAACCAACTAGGTTTTGAATGCATAACTCCCCTACTCGTGCCGGCAGGTTCTTTGAAATTCAGATCTAAAAACGAAACTTTGATTTTCATTTCATCCAACGCTCGTACCACATTTGAAACATCAAAATGTACCACAATTTCGAATCGTATTCCGTTTTCCCATTATAAAATCCATCTCGAATTCGTTGAATTTCGCTCCAATTAAAAATAGCTTGGGATTTGATGTTGGTTTCATTGATAAAGGAATATACGAGTTCCTTCAAATCAGTTTTCAACCAATGAGCAATGGGAATGGCAAAACCCATTTTAGGTCTATCCATCATCGATTTTGGAATGTATTGATGAACAATTTCTTTAAGTATGTACTTTTTCTCCCCGTTTTTATATTTAAAATCATCCGGTAATTGCGCTGCCCATTCGATAACACGATGATCCAAATACGGTTCTCTTCCTTCCAAACTAGCTGTCATTGTTGCCCTGTCTACCTTCTGTAATATATCATCAACTAAATAGGTTTCGTAATCAATAGCCATCATATATGCCAATGATGAATAAGTTTCTTTCGACAACTTTTCTGAAACATAGGCTGTTTGTAGAAATTGATGCTTTTCCTTCATCATTTTTTGAACCTGACTATCCGTGAATTGCTGAGAAAGGCTGAGCATTATTGTTGTCGGAGAAGGATCTTTCAAAACACCCTTTAACTTTTCATATCTGTTATGAAAGTTGTATTTATTTCTCAATACTGGAATATACTGAGAAGGAATAATATCCATAGCTCCAGCCATTGACTTTCTCATAAATGCAGGAATAGCGTTCATTTTCTTCCCATAACGCAAAAGAAAATCATAGCGATTATACCCCGCAAAAACCTCATCACCAGCATCTGCGCTCAATGCAACAGTTACATGTTTTCTAGCGGCCAAACTCACAAGTGTTGTTGGTATTGCACTGCTGTCTGCAAAAGGTTCATCGTAATGAAATGGCAATTGAGAAATTAATGCTATTGCTTCCTTCTCTGTACAGGCAATTTCTGTATGATCAGTTCCCAAATGGGCTGCAACATCTTTTGCATATGGTGCTTCGTCTAGACCAATATCCGGTACTGAAATAGTAAATGTTTTTAGTTTTTCGGTTTTATCTTTTTGCAAAAGGGTAGCAACCGAAGCACTATCGTAGCCCCCACTTAAAAACACACCGACAGGCACATCTGAAACCATTCGGTATGTACAAG
>CAZLVX010000063.1:0-11673 GCA_964562965.1 uncultured Lishizhenia sp. | reverse complement strand
ATTAGTTTACCATCTCTTAAAAGGGCAATCCAAATTCCGTTAACTCTAGCGTCAACAACTAATTCTAAACTCACATTGAAAGTTTAAAGAAACATAAAAAGAGGGTTGCAGTATGCAACTCAATTACTTCTTCTTCTTGTGACGATTCTTTCTAAGTCGTTTTTTACGCTTGTGAGTCGCCATTTTATGTCTCTTTCTTTTTTTACCGCTTGGCATAATATGTATATTTTAATTGTTAATTTCTAAAAATAAAAAAGCACCCCCAAAATAGGGAGTGCAAAGATATTCATTTTTTCGTGAATTCAAAAAATTACTTCACTACAACTTTATTTTTCACTTCTTCAACAAATGTTTTTGCTGGCTTAAACGAAGGAATGTTGTGAGCTGGAATAATAATGGTGGTGTTTTTAGAGATGTTTCTCCCTGTTTTCTCAGCTCTTTCTTTAACGATAAAACTTCCAAATCCTCGTAGGTAAACGTTTTGTCCTTTTGCTAAAGATGATTTGATACTCGTCATGAATGCTTCTACTGCTCTTAAGGCTTCCGCCTTTTCTAATCCCGTCTCTGCGGCGATGTCCGCTACGATATCCGCTTTTGTCATGTTTTCTAATTTAGAGTTAATTAATCTTTGTGTTACTGTGACACAAAAGTAGTTATTGGTTGTTTATATTTTTAACTTTCCGTCAATTTTTATTCAATAAAATGTTTAAATGACTGATTTACAATACGAACTAATTAATTGGTATCAATCGAATAAACGCGACTTACCTTGGAGAAACACATCAAATCCATATTTTGTTTGGTTGAGTGAAATAATTTTACAGCAAACACGTGTTGACCAAGGATTGCCATATTATGAGCGATTTGTTTCTGTTTTCCCTACAATATTCGATTTGGCTTTGGCATCAGAAACAGAAGTTTTGAAAAATTGGCAAGGTTTGGGATATTACAGTCGTGCGAGAAATTTACATTTTACTGCGAAGAAAATTGTTCAAGAATATGAAGGGGTTTTTCCATCCACATATGATGAAATATTGAAATTAAAAGGAGTGGGTAGTTATACTGCTGCGGCAGTCGCATCGTTCTGTTTTAATGAACCGGTAGCTGTATTGGACGGAAATGTTTACCGAGTATTAAGTAGATTGTTCGATGTAGATTTGGCAATAAACATTCCAAGAAATAAGCGAGAGTTCGAGAATATTGCAAACGATTTTTTGGATAAGAAAAACCCTGCGCTTTTCAATCAAGCAATAATGGAATTTGGGGCCCTTCAATGCAAACCAATTTCACCAAGTTGTGAATCTTGTCCCTTGCGAATGAACTGTTATTCGTTCACGAACAATACTGTTCAAAATCGGCCAGTGAAATTAAAAAAGCAAAAAATAAGAGAACGATTTTTTGTTTATTGGGTAATAGAAAACGATAAAAAGATTTTAATCCGCCAGCGCAAAGAAGAAGACATATGGAAAAACATGTTTGAATTCCCTTCAATTGAGTTTGAATCCAAAGAGGAAAAGGAGATCTATTTGAACGACAATAGGCAATATATTCAAAAATCTCTTAAGCATGTTTTATCTCACCAGCATATTTTCGCAACTTTTATCGAAGCTTTCAACGGCCAAAACGATTTGTTTTCTGATGCTCAATGGATTGGATTAGATGACCTGCTGGATATTCCATTACACCGTTTGATCACAAAGTTTCTAGAAACGAGGAGCTAAAAAAATGTGTTGCGTTGGTTTTACTATCTTTGTTAAAAAAAACGATGACACAGATTCGAAAGTCAACACAATTAGAGACAGCCAAAGTTCAAGTTTGGATAATTGGAAAGTCAAAGAATAAAAATCTTCCTGAAGAGATATCGAATTTAGTAGCAAAACTACAAGAAAAAAAAGATGGATCTTGGGATTACCTTAAAGGCGTAGATTCATATTCAATAGTCATTAAAAATACAGATGACGATGAGGAATTAAGAATTATTGGCGCAGAACTCGTTAATTTGGTGGCAAAGGAGTTTTCGGAAATTCAAATTCACGCTAAAGAGCAAAGAGCATTAGTTTTAGCCGAAGGGATAGCATTGGCGAATTATCAATTTTTACAACACTTTAGTAAACCTACTAAAAACAGTCTTTCGACCATTTTTCTTAATGAAGAAATTGGAGATCAAGAAATAAACGAACTTAACAATACCATTAAGGCCGTTTATTGGGCAAGAAACGTTGTTAACACTCCGGTTTCTCATTTAAATGCCACTCAACTTGCTGATGAGGTAGTGAAATTAGGAGAAGAGGCCAAATTTTCTGTACAAGTGCTGCAAAAGGCTCAAATAGAATCGTTGAAAATGGGGGGATTACTTGCAGTTAATAGAGGTTCAATCGACCCACCAACGTTCACCATAGCAGAGTATAAGCCGAAAAAACCCGTTAACAAGCAACCATTAGTATTAGTAGGTAAAGGCGTTGTGTATGATACAGGCGGTTTAAGTTTAAAACCTACTCCAGGATCAATGGACACCATGAAAAGCGACATGGCGGGAGCAGCCGCAGTTATTGGAGCCATTTATTTAGCAGCTTTACAGAAATCAAATGTACACATGATTGTACTTGTTCCAGCAACAGATAATCGTCCAGGAATGAACGCATACACCCCAGGCGATGTAATTACAATGTTTAACGGTTCTACTGTAGAAGTACTGAATACCGACGCTGAAGGTAGAATGATTCTTGCCGATGCATTGAGTTATGCGGATAAATTTGACCCTGAATTAGTTATTGACGCGGCAACATTAACTGGAGCTGCTGTAAGAGCAATTGGCACTGAAGCGAGTATTGTCATGGGCAATGCGAAAGACAAGTATTTTGAAAGTTTAGAAAAGTCGGGAAGAATTGTACACGAGCGCGTGGTAAGATTTCCGTTTTGGGATGATTATAAAAAGCACATGCTCTCAAAAATAGCCGATTTAAAGAATATTGGAACAGCAAATGCGGGGATGATTTCTGCAGGTAAATTTTTAGAAACGTTTGTTAAAGCTCCTTACATACATATGGACGTTGCTGGACCTACGTGGCTCGACTCAAAAGAGAATTACAAAGGAGTTGGCGGTACGGGTTGCGGAGTAAGATTACTTTATCAGTTTGTTAAATTACATTATAAAAAATGACAGATAAAATTGAGAAAACCCCAGTTGTTGGCATTACAATCGGAGAGATAAACGGAATTGGCCCAGAGGTAATTGTAAAAGCTTTACGCGACAACAGGATTCTTGCGTCTTTTACGCCAATTATATACGGTACAAACAAAGCTATTTCGTATTACAAGAAATCTTTAAATATGCATGAATTTAATTTTCAGACTATTAAGTCTGCAAATGAAGTTCAACAAAAGAAAATAAATTTAATTAATGTTACCTCTGAAGAAATCGAAATTACGCCAGGCACTCCAACAGAACATTCAGGTAAAGTTAGTTTTCAAGCGTTAGAAAGCGCCACACAGGATTTATCAGAAGGAAAAATCGACGTGTTGGTGACTGCCCCAATTTCCAAAGAAAATATTCAAAAGGCTGGATTTAATTTTCCTGGTCATACGGAATATCTCGCTGAAATGTCTGGTGTTAAAGAAGCACTCATGATTCTCACATCAGGGGATTTACGTGTAGCACTTGTAACAACACACATTCCTGTTTCTGAGGTTAGCAAGCACCTAACAAAGGATAATCTCGTAGCTAAAATCAAGTCACTTGAGGCATCATTAAAAAAGGACTTCAATATCGTAAAACCAAAGATTGCAGTTTTTGGCTTAAATCCGCATGCCGGTGAAAATGGAAAAATAGGTTCAGAAGAACAACAAATCATAATACCTGCAATCCAACAATTAAAAAACGAAGGATTACTTGTTTACGGCCCTTTTGCAGCAGATGGTTTCTTTGGAAGTCATGCAAGAAATCAGTACGACGGTGTTTTGGCAATGTATCACGATCAAGGACTTGCCGCATTTAAAGCCCTAGCCTTTGAAGATGGTGTAAATTATTCCGCAGGATTGCCAATTATTAGAACTTCTCCTGATCACGGAACTGCTTTTGATATCTCAGGAAAGGGGAAAGCGTCGGAACAAAGTATGCGCTCAGCTATTTTTCAAGCGATAGACATTTGGAAAAACAGACGTTTTCAAAAAGAAATTAATCGGAATCCTTTAGTAATACAGACCTCTGAAAATAAAAAAGATGAGGACCTGTAACAAGGTTTTTTTGTTTAAAAATATTTACATAACTTTGCCCTCCGTTTTTTGTCAGAGACAGTAACATGAAAAGTGCTTTTGAAATACCCTTTGTCGGATTGAAATTAGGCACACATGAATTTGAATTTGACGTGAACGACTCGTTCTTTGCTTCTCTTCCTTATTCACTTATTGAAAAAGGGTCAGTTAAGGTGTGGTTAGATTTAGAAAAAAAAGAAACCATGATGATTGCAAATTTCGAGTGCTTTGGTCATGTTGAACAAATTTGTTCTAGGTGTAACGAAAGCGCCTTGGTTGAAATAGATTCTGATTTGGCTGTGATTTATAAATTTGGTCACGAAGAGGAGGAAACGAATGATGATAATTTGTTAATCGTCAGTTATGATGCATACGAATTAGATGTTTCACAGCAGGTGTATGAAATGATTTCACTAGCATTGCCCATACGCCCAATGCATGAAGATGGTGAATGTGATGAAGAAATGGTAAAACTGATTGAAAAATACCAAGTAAAGGAAGAAAAAAAAGACGAAGACGATATTGATCCAAGGTGGTCAGTTTTAAAAGGTTTAAATTAATACAGATATAAAAGATGGCACATCCTAAACGACGCGTTTCAACCACGAGAAGAGACAAAAGAAGAACTCACAAAAATGCTGTGGCAGACAATGTGGCTACATGTCCAACAACTGGTCAACCTCATTTATTCCACCATGCACATTGGCACGAAGGAAAGCTATACTACAAAGGAAAAGTGGTAGCTGAAAAAATTCAAGAAGAAACTGCAGAATAATCAGTACTACCTCTTCAATGAAAGTAGGAATTGATATTTCCGGAGGCGATTTTGCACCGGTGGTCAACATTGAAGGCGCAATCATGGCATCGCAGGTTTTACCTGTTGATGCTATTGTTGTTTTAATTGGTGACAGAGAAGTTATACGCAAAGAACTTTCTTTGAGAGGAGAAGACACAAACTCCAAATTCGAAGTAGTTCACGCACCCGAGGTTATTACTTTTCACGACCATCCGACTCGTGCTATCCCTCAAAAACCAAATAGTTCCATTGCTGTGGGTTTTGATTTACTCTCTAAAGGAGAAATTCAAGCATTTGCAAGTACAGGAAATACGGGCGCTATGTTGGTAGGGTCCATGTATAAATTAAATACTATTCCTGGAGTTATTCGTCCCTGTATTACGTCTACCTTACCGGCAATTGATGGTTCTAAGACCATTTTATTAGATGTTGGGTCAAATGCAGATTGTAAGGCAGATGT
Source organism: uncultured Lishizhenia sp. (assembly GCA_964562965.1). Taxonomy (GTDB): domain Bacteria; phylum Bacteroidota; class Bacteroidia; order Flavobacteriales_D; family Crocinitomicaceae; genus UBA952. The sequence continues at coordinate 6,166 of CAZLVX010000063.1, read as the reverse complement.
TCTTTATCAATTTGCAGTTTTAGGAAATTTGTATGCGAAGCATGTTCACGGTATAGAATCCCCTAGAGTCGCCTTACTGAATATTGGTGAAGAAGAATCCAAAGGAAATTTATTGACAATTGCTACATACAAATTAATGGCTGAATCTGATGAAATTAACTTTACTGGAAATATCGAAGGTCGAGATTTGTTTACAGGTAAAGCGGATGTTATCGTTTGTGACGGATTCACTGGAAATGTCGCCTTAAAACAAGCAGAAGGAATATACACCCTGATGCGAAAACGAGGATTGAAGGACGAATATTTCGATCGGTTTAATTACGAAAATTATGGTGGAACTCCTATACTAGGTGTGAAAGGTAATGTAGTTATTGGACACGGAATTTCAAATAATATTGCTGTCAAAAATATGATTTTGCATTCATTTGAAGTGGCAAATTCTGGTTTGGCAACCAAAGTTAATGAAGCATTCAATTAAATATGAATAAAATAACAGCCGCAATCACTGGCGTTCAAGGTTACGTTCCAGAAGATGTGCTTTCAAATGCGGATCTCGCTAAAATAGTGGACACATCAGACGAGTGGATAACGACAAGAACGGGTATCAAGGAAAGAAGAATTCTCAAAAATGGTGCTTCCTCTGATATGGCGGTAAAAGCGGTTGAAGGGTTGTTGAAAAAAACAAATACCGACCCAATGGATATCGATCTGGTTGTTTTGGCAACAGTAACACCGGATTATCCTTTTCCAAGTACAGCGAATGTGTTGTGTGATAAAGCAGGAATGAAAAATGCTTGGGGTTTTGATTTAATTGCGGCTTGCTCGGGATTTATTTACGCGTTGTCGACAGGTGCTCAATTTATTGAAACTGGAAAGTATAAAAAAGTAATTGTTGTTGGCGTTGATAAAATGACATCAATTCTAGATTACCAAGATCGTACGACTTGTGTGATTTTCGGAGATGGGGCAGGAGCAGTAATGTTAGAACCCAATCACGATGGACTTGGTGTTCAGGATTTTATTTTGCGAAGTGATGGTTCAGGAAGAGAGTACCTCGTTCAGCCTGCCGGTGGCTCTGCAAATCCACCAAGTATTCAGACGGTGGAACAACGATTACATTACGTTAAGCAAGAAGGAAAGCAAGTTTTTAAATTTGCAGTTACCAATATGGCCGAAGTTTCTGCTGAAATTATGGAAAAAAATAACTTGACGAGTGAGGATGTAGATTGGTTGGTTCCGCATCAGGCGAATTTGCGCATCATTGACGCTACAGCTGATCGTATGGGACTTCCAAAAGAGAAAGTTATGATTAACATTGAGAAATATGGAAACACAACCGCAGGTACTTTGCCACTGTGTTTGTGGGATTATGAAAAACAATTGAAAAAAGGAGACAACCTAATATTGTCTGCATTTGGAGGAGGATTTACATGGGGTGCTGTTTATTTAAAATGGGCCTATAATTCATAAAAACAATTACTTTTACAAAAAAAACAGTATGAACTTAGAGGAAATAAAAGACTTAATAAGACTAGTTTCTAAAACTGGAATAAGAAAGGTAGATATTGAGCGTGAAGGGTTTAAAATTACGATTAGTGGAGGAGCTTCACATCCTACAGAGCAACCTATATATTTGCAAGCACCTCAACAAATGGTACAAAGTGCACCAATTGCCGTACCTTCTGCTCCAGTAGTTTCAAACACGCCATCGCCTGCTACAAACTCAGAAAACACAGCTAGCGCTGACGATTCAAAATACATTACGGTGAAGTCTCCAATGATTGGAACTTTTTACAGAACTCCAGGACCAGATAAAGATCCATTTGTAAATGTTGGCTCAACAATTCAAAAAGGTGACAAACTTTGTATCATTGAAGCGATGAAAACGTTTAATGAAATTGAATCAGAGGTTTCAGGAAAAATAGTGAAGGTCTTGGTTGACAATTCGTCACCTGTTGATTATGATCAACCTTTATTTTTAGTAGATCCGTCATAAGTCTTAAAACAGTTACCTTATGTTTAAGAAAATTCTAGTAGCTAATCGTGGTGAAATCGCCATGAGAGTTATACGTACATGCAAAGAAATGGGAATTAAAACAGTAGCTGTTTATTCCACTGCAGATAAAGATAGTTTACCTGTGCGTTTCGCTGATGAGGCGGTCTGTATAGGTCCTCCAATAAGCAAACAATCCTATCTTTCAATTCCAAATATTATGGCTGCGGCGGAAATAACAAATGCTGATGCCATACATCCAGGTTATGGGTTTCTATCTGAGAACGAAGAATTTTCTCGTGTTTGTCAAAAGCACGGAATTAAATTTATTGGTGCTTTACCAGAGCAAATTGCGGGAATGGGAGATAAGGCGACTGCCAAGGCCACTATGATTGCCGCAGGAGTTCCATGTATTCCTGGTTCTAAAGGTTTGTTGAAAGACCTGAACGATGCGAAAAAAACAGCGAAAGAAATTAAATATCCCGTTATTCTAAAGGCTACTGCAGGAGGTGGAGGTAAAGGGATGCGTATTGTCTGGAAAGAAGAAGATATTGAAGCTGCATGGGATTCTGCACGACAAGAGGCAGGTGCCGCTTTTGGAAACGACGGGATTTACATGGAAAAGTTCATCGAAGAACCACGTCACATTGAAATTCAAATTGCTGGAGATCAATATGGAAATGCTTGTCACCTATCCGAAAGAGACTGTTCAATTCAACGTCGTCACCAAAAATTAGTTGAGGAAACTCCTTCTCCATTCATGACAGAAGAGTTGAGAGAGAAAATGGGAGAAGCTGCTATTAAAGCAGCGAAAGCTGTGAAATATGAAGGGGTAGGAACCGTGGAATTTTTAGTTGACAAGAACCGTGACTTCTATTTTATGGAAATGAACACGAGAATTCAAGTAGAGCATACGATTACGGAAGAAGTCATTGATTTTGATTTAATTAAAGAACAAATATTAATTGCGGCTGGCAAACCTATTTCAGGTAAAAACTATTATCCGCATATGCATGCTATCCAGTGTCGAATCAATGCTGAAGATCCGTATGCAGACTTTAGACCTTCTCCTGGGAGAATTACGGATTACCATTGTCCAGGTGGGCATGGAGTTCGTATCGATTCACACGTATACTCTGGATATTCGATCCCGCCGAATTATGATTCGATGATTTCCAAATTAATCGTAGTGGCGCAAACGCGTGAAGAAGCAATACTAAAGATGAAAAGAGCATTGGATGAATACATCATCGAAGGTGTAAAAACAACTATTCCTTTTCATCAGAAATTAATGGCAAACGAAGAATTTAACAAAGGAAACTTTACAACGAAATTCATGGAAACATTCGACTTCTAAGTGATTGTAAATAGAATAAATCAAACCGAATTAACACATTTAATTCGGTTTTTTTGTGAATTTTAGGCCGTTAAAAAAATTATCTAACACAATTGAGCAGTGAGAATTGGGAATTTAATTTTATCAAAACAATGGAATTATAAATGAAATGTTTGATATGTTCATTTTATTCTCAGTAACTTGAATTTCAGCGCCTAAATAACTAAATTTGTATGCGTTATAGGCAACCGTTTATTTTTTAATTCGTTTCTTTTAAGAATATTGTATGAAAGTTATTTTAGTTAGCCTCATTTTTTCATTTTCTACCTGTATTACGAAAGCAAATATCGCTTATTCTTCTCAAGAAGTTAAAGCGAAAATGAATCAAAATAAAATTGATGGTTTTTCAACGTTAAACGGGATTGAATTTGAACATATGCTGACTATTGCTTCTGGAATTTCAGATTGGATTTACAAAAATGATGTAAAAATAAACGAGGGGAACTACCAAGTGAAAAATGAACTTGGGTTTCTTCAAGCAAATATTGAAAGCATTGATTCAGGAGATATATCGATTCATTTTATTGATGATGTTGATAATAGCGTTGACTCAATTAAATTGGCATTATCCAATAAAAACCTTAAGTCTACTTCATTTGAAGTAGTCGCTAAAAATACAAAATGAAACAATTAATAAAATATTTTTCCCTCGTCTCTGTCCTTCTTCTAGGACATTTTGCGTTTTCAAGCGGAAACTGTACAAATACAACTGCCTACGGGAGCGCAACAGCACCTTCAACTGCTTCAACAGTTACAATTAGCACTTGTAGCTATCAAACAGAATACAGTACAATTAATAGTATTGTAGCAGGAAACACATATGTTCTGACTAATTCATGTGGGGGCTATATAACGGTGCACAGTGGAACTTATAACGGAACCATAGTGGCCCAAGGAAATTCACCGTTAACCTTTACTGCAACAACCTCAGGCTCATATTTTCCATCTTGGAATACAGGTTCGAATTGCGGAACTGCAACAAATTGTTGTACAACAACCATTCAATGCACGAGCTGTGGTGGTGGTGGTGGTGGTAGCACAGGTGGTGGATGTGTTAGTTTAAATGGAAATAGTAGTTGCGCAACAGCAGACCCATTTTGTACTTCCTCTGGTTTGAACTTTTGCAATACTACGAATGTTGCTTCTTTGGGAGGAGGGGGAACATATGGTTGTTTAGGTTCAACTCCTAATCCTTCATTTTTTTATTTGAATATAGGAACTTCTGGTTCAATTACTATGACCTTAAATCAAACGACCTCAGCAGGATCTGGTATTGATGTTGACTATATAATTTGGGGCCCTTTTTCTAGTCAAAATGCCATGTGCGCGGGGTATTCGTCATCAAATATTGTTTCTTGCAGTTTTTCAGCTGCCGCTACAGAAACCGCAACCATTACTAACGCGGTAGCAGGGCAATGGTACCTTATGTTAATTACGAATTATTCCAATCAAGCCGGAGCAGTTAGCTTTACCCAAACGTCAGGAACAGGTTCGACAAACTGTAATATCTTATGTAATATGACGGGGTTGACGGCAACGCCCGGAACCTGTAATTCAACCACCAATCAATATTCAGTAACTGGTTCAATTTCATTTACCTATCCTCCAACATCGGGAACATTAACAGTTTCAAGTAGTTGTGGTGGTTCTACAACAATTCCTGCGCCTTGGACAAGTCCAATAAACTATACGCTTCCTGGAATTACAGCAAATGGCGGTGCCTGTTCGATTACGGCAGTTTTCTCTGCTGACCCCACATGTACCTTAACACAACCTTATACTGCCCCTCCATCATGTAACAGTTGTGCATCAACTGCTGTTCCAACTCAACCAACGTGTAACGGAGGCACGGGATCCATTTTAGTGACTGCAACTTCTGGAAATGCCGGATTTAATGTAAGTTGGTCAGGAACGGCAAGCGGAAATCCTGGTGGAACGGAAATAAATGCAGTTGGTGGCACTTACACCATACCTAATTTAGCTCCTGGTTCTTACACTGTTACTGTTACTGCTGCTAATGGTTGTGTCTCAACAAATACTGTAACCATTACAAACCCACCTGCCGTTACAGCCTCCAATACCCCGACTAATCCCACGTGTAATGGTCAGACAAATGGTTCGGCTGTCATTACTGCAAGTGGTGGCACAGCAGGTTACAACGTAAGCTGGACAGGAACTAGCTCTGGTAACCCTGCCGGAACTGAAATTGCTGCGAGTGGAGGAACTTATACAATGACAGGGTTAGGTGCGGGTACATACAATGTAACTGTAACTTCTGCCAATGGATGTACAGCCACAACAACTGTAACGATAATAAATCCTACAGCCGTTTCTGCTTCCAATACTCCTACAAACCCAACCTGTAGTGGTCAGACAAATGGTTCGGCTGTTATTACAGCTAGTGGCGGTACAGCTGGTTACAACGTTAGCTGGACAGGAACTACTTCTGGAAACCCTTCTGGAACTGAAATTGCTGCGAGTGGAGGAACTTATACAATGACAGGGTTAGGTGCGGGCACATACAACGTAACAGTAACCGATGCTAATAACTGTACAGCAACTACAACCGTAACTATCACAGCTCCTGCTGGTGTGACAGCTTCTAATACTCCAACTCCTGCGACATGTAACGGAGCAACAAATGGTTCGGCTGTCATTACTGCAAGTGGTGGTACAGCAGGTTACAATGTTAGCTGGACAGGTACTACTTCTGGAAACCCTTCTGGAACTGAAATTGCTGCGAGTGGTGGAACGTATACAATGGGTACTTTAGGAGC
>CAZLVX010000062.1:0-11691 GCA_964562965.1 uncultured Lishizhenia sp. | reverse complement strand
CGACAGTTTGTGCAGGAACATTGGCATTGATGGACGGTGGAGTTCAAATCAAAGCTCCGGTTTCTGGAATCGCTATGGGATTAGTTGCTGACGAAGGTAAATTTGCAATATTGTCTGATATCTTAGGTGATGAAGATCACTTAGGCGATATGGACTTTAAAGTAACAGGTACACGCGAAGGTATCACAGCTTGTCAAATGGATATTAAAGTGGATGGTTTACCATATGAAGTTTTAATACAAGCGTTAGAGCAAGCAAAAGCAGGACGATTGCACATTTTGGGTAAAATCACGGAGACAATGCCTGCGCCGAGAGCATCCTTGAAACCGCAAACACCAAGAATTGAAGCGTTTAACGTTCCGAATGAAATGATTGGAGCTATAATCGGACCTGGTGGTAAAATCATTCAGGCAATGCAAAAAGAAACTAAGACAACCATCACTATTGAAGAACTTCCGAATGGAGAGGGTAGAGTACAAATTCTATCTAACAATGGAGATGATATGAACGAAGCAGTACGTCGTATTCGATTGATAGCCTTCCCTCCTCAAGTAGAAGAAGGTGCTACTTATACAGGGAAAGTAAAGTCAGTTAAAGATTTTGGTTGTTTTGTTGAAATTTTACCAGGAACCGACGGTTTGATTCATATTTCAGAATTCAATTGGGATAAAGTTGCGAAAATGGAAGATGTTGTTAAGGAAGGTGATGTTCTTGATTTTAAAGTTGTTGGAAAAGATCCAAAAACAAAGAAATGGAAACTTTCAAGAAAAGTTCTTTTGCCAAAACCAGAGCGACAACCAGAAGCTCCACAAGCATAATTAACATCCTTAAATAAGTTATAAACAAAGGCGGCTTCGGTCGCCTTTTTTGATTTTCAATTTACACCTAAATCATAATGATTGGTTACCTTTGAAAAAAAAATCAAAATGCGAACACTTCTTTCCTTCATTTTAATCGTATCGATGGGGTATTTTTCATTAGCCCAAACCTTAGAGTCATTTAATTTTTCAGGAGCATTGAATGCAAATGGATGGTCTACACACAGTGGGATAGCAGGCCAATTTCAAGCCCTGACTACACTTTCTGATTGCCAAAACAGTCTGTATTTGCAAGGCTTTGATCCAGCGGCAGGTAATCGAACAACTTTTACTGCTGGTAATACTGAGGATGTAAATAAAGCTATAACTGGAATAACCGGAATTGGTTATTATTCCTTTTTACTGAAGGTTTCAAATACAACAGGATTATCCACAACAGGAGATTATTTTACAGGTTTCGGTGGAACAGCAGGAGCTTCTGTGACTATTTTTGCACCCAGAGTTTTTGTAAAGGCAGGAGTAACGCCAAACACCTTTTCTTTAGGTGTTCAAAATACAACGGGAGGAACTCCTACACCGACTCCTACATATTCAAATGAATATCCTGTAGGAACAACGGTTTTGGTAGTTGTTAAATTAGATGCAACAACCTCTCCGATTCAAGCGTCACTTTTTATTAATCCAACAGCAGGGGCATCTGAGCCTATTGCTACTGTTGCGAATTCAGCAGGAACCAATCCTTTTGCCAATTTCGCTTCTATTTTTTTGCGTCAAGCAGGAACGTCAACTTCAGGTACGGGAAATCTTCAAATTGATGAGATAAGGGTTGGTTCAACATGGGAATCAGTAACCCCCGCTTGTCAACAAATTTTAACTTGGTACCCTGATGCCGATGCCGATGGTTTTGGAGCTGCTTCACCTATTTTACAATCTTGTTGTCAACCTGCAGGTTACGTAGCGAATAACAATGATTGTGACGATAATAATGCATCTATCAACCCGAATTCTGTTTGGTACGCTGATTTAGATGGGGACGGGTTTGGTAATTTAAATTCCACTCAGACTTCATGTATTCAGCCCCAAGGTTATGTATTGAATTCAACTGACTGTGATGATAATAACTCTGGTGTAAATGCACTTTCAACTTGGTATCAGGATAGCGATAATGATGGTTTTGGAAATGCAGCAGTTTCAATTTCGAATTGTGGTCAACCAACAGGATATGTTTCAAATAATACAGATTGTGATGATTCAAACAATCAAATCAATCCAAATGTAACTGAAATAGCCGATAACATCGACAATGACTGTGATGGACTTACAGATGAAGGATTCGCTTTGTTAACATGGTACTTGGATAATGATCAAGATGGTTTTGGTGGCGCTTCATCTGTGCAGTCAGTGTTATCTCCGGGTTCTAATTATATTTTACAGGGCGGTGATTGTGATGATGCTATCTCTGCCATAAATCCAAATGCACAAGAGACCTGTGACGGAATCGACAATAATTGCGATGGATTAACTGATAACGGATTAACATTCGTAACCTATTTCGCGGATTTGGACGGTGATACTTATGGAAACATAAATGACTCCATTGTTGCTTGCACTCAACCGTCTGGTTATGTTTTAAACAACTCGGATTGTGATGATACTAATTCAGCTATTAATCCGGGAGCAACAGATATTCCAATTAATGGAATTGATGAAGATTGTAACGGAGCTGACGCACCTCTTTTACCCGTAAATCTTGGTATGTATACTTTCACCGCTACGACAGATTGCGCAACACAAGATAACGCTGTTAGTGTTCAACCACAAGGTGCAACTTTCTCATTGTTTAATGGAGTAGGAACTACTTGTGCAGCGGGTGGAGGAGTGTTTAATCGTTCTGGATGGAATGGTCTTAATACAGTTGAGTTAACGCAATATAATGAATTTTCCATCATTGCTGAGAATTGTAAAAAGTTGAACTTAGACCGAGTTGCTTTCAAATTCAGACCAAGTGCCTCTGCTGGATCTCCTATTTGGCATCTTAGATCAAGTATCGACAATTTTACATCTGATATTGATTTTGGAACTGGTGTTAATGTGAACAATGCATATTTAAATGATACAGTTTTCTTGGTAAATCATAACAATTTAGATCAAGTAACTTTTCGATTTTACATTACTGAAATGCTTGGAACTACCACAACATGGCGAATGGATGATGTATCATTATTTGGTAATATAATTTCAGTGACTCCTCAACTTTATTTCGCTGATCTCGATGGAGATGGTTATGGAGATGCAGCAAATGACACACTTACTTGTACACAACCAACTGGTTTTATTCTGGATAATTCAGATTGTAATGATCAAAATGCATCGGTAAACCCATTGACAGTATGGTATTTCGATAATGATGGAGACCAAATTGGAGATTCAACTCAGACATTTATCGGTTGTTCTTCTCCGGTTGGATATGTGTTAGCTGCAGGTGATTGCGATGATGCTAATCCACAAATTTCTGGCCCAATCACATATTATGCAGATGTTGATGGCGATTTGTTCGGTGATAATTCAACTGCTCAATCCTTGTGTCAAAATCCGGGTATTGGTTATGTTACGGTTGGAGGTGATTGTGATGACTCTAATCCTTTGATAAATCCAAATGCAACTGAAGTGTGCGACGGAATTGATAATGATTGTGATGGTGTTACTGATGATGGACTCGTATTCGCAATGTATTACGTGGATGCAGATGGCGATGGTTTTGGCGATGAAGCAACTGGAGTAGAATCTTGTTCGCAACCACAAAATACAATTACAACAGGAGGTGACTGTGACGATACCAACGATCAAATTTATCCGGGAGCAACAGAAGTTTGTGATGGAGTTGATAACGATTGTGATGGAAGCTTTGATGAGGGATTAACTTTCATTACGTATTACACGGATGCTGACAATGATGGCTTTGGAACAGGTTCGACCGGATTGAGTTTTTGCGAAATACCAGGTCCTGGATTCAGCACGAACAACCAAGATTGCGACGATACCAATGGTCAGATAAATCCAAACGCAACAGATATTTTAGATAATGGAATTGATGAAAATTGTGACGGAGTAGATGGTATACTTGGAATTTCAAACGAATTATTCGTGAATTTTGAATTGATTCCAAACCCTGCCTCTGATGTTGCGAAAGTGTCGATTTCTACTTCTGCTTTGATTGGAAATTTAGTGATTCAAGACATGAATGGTAAAACCTTGAGTGTTGAGAAATTAAATGGACAAACAACATTGTATATCAATGTAAATCATTTAGCGCCCGGAATTTATTTGGTGATGTTAACGTCTTCAAACGGTACGATAACCAAACGTTTGGTGAAGAATTAAAACGATTTTAGTTTTTCGATTAAAAGCTGTGTGGGTAGTCCCATGACATTTGTGTAGGAGCCTGTAATGCTTTCAACTCCAATGAGACCAATCCAGTCTTGAATTCCGTAGGCACCCGCTTTATCATAGGGTTGGAAATGATCTACGTAATGGCGAATCTCATCGCTCGATAGGTTTTTAAACTTAACCTGTGTAATTTCACTGAATTGAATTGATTTATCCAAACTCATTACAGCAACTCCGGTGATAACTCGGTGTTCATTACCAGAAAGCATGGTTAAATATTCCACAGCTTGTTCTCTGTTTTCAGGTTTACCCAAAATCGTTTGCTCGAAAACCACAATAGTATCTGCGCAGATGAGAATGTTTTCTTTCGCTAAATTTGGAAGTAAGTGAAGAGCTTTTTTTGTGGCAAGATCAACGGCAACTTCTTCTATTGGCACATTAGGCTCAACAACCTCTTCTATGTCAGGTTTAATTACTTCGAATGAATAACCTAACTCTTTCAACAGGCTTTGTCTTCTAGGTGAGGCAGAACCGAGAATTATTTTCATCGAATAAATACGCTAAAAAGTGAACATAATCCGATCAACATGGTGAGTTTTAAAATCAAATGAACCGTTCTAATTTTAATTTTCTTAATGAATAAATACATTACAAGGAGGATACCATTCAGTGCGGAAGCTATACCTAAAAAGTAAATTTCATAACCGTTTAATATTTCTGTATTTTTCCAAAAAAACAGTACACCAAGTATTGTGGAGAGTTGAATAAAACACAAAGCAATTAATACCGAAACTCGTCCTCCGAATTTCATGGCTAGTGACTTGACTTGAATTAATTTGTCTCCCTCAATGTCTTCAGCATCTTTAACTATTTCACGTCCGAAGTTCTGAATTCCGGCGCATATCGCTAGTAAATAGATAAAGTTGTAATGCATCACATGAGACCAGGTATTTTCATGAAATGGTGAATGCGTAACTTGAGATTCATTAAGAGCTGAAAAAAACCAAACGGAAAGTAATGGAACAAGCATGGTGAGTAAACCAATCATGCCATTACCAAGTAGAAGTTTTTTCTTAAAATAGGTGCTATAGAACCAAAGCATGTTAATAGAAACTAAATGTACAAAAGCAAAAACGAGTGTTTTATAACGATAGGAAAGATAAACACCAATAAGAAAAGCAATAGCATTAAATGTCCAGTGTAATATAATAACCCAGCGTTTCTTAATGTATTTCGACACTATCAAACGATCAGGTTTGTTTACACGGTCCGCTTTGATGTCAAAATAATCATTGATCATATTTCCTGCAGCTGCTATCAACACTGTAGAAAAAACCAACAAAGAATAATCCAGAAAATTGAAATTTACCTTTTGATAGTTGTGCATGATTAACAGGTAATCTGCAACTCCAACCATCGTTAGGAAGATGATTAATAAATTGGTAATTCTTATTAACCTGAGAAATTTCATTAGTTAATCACTTTATAAATAGTTCTGCGATTTGCTTGATGCGCTTTTTCTTTTTCCTTCTCACTTTTCATTTTATCAATGACTTCATCAGAATAAATGGGTTGCGTAGATCCATATCCCTTATAACTTAATTGAGTAGAAGGCACTCCTTTCGTAATGAGGTAGTCGTGAACAGACTTGGCTCTATCGGTGGATAATTTTGTGTTTTCCATTGCATTTCCTCGAGAGTCAGTATGTCCCCCGAGTTCAATTTTCAATGCTTTGTTTTGAAGTAAATAGTTGGCAAATTCATTCAATTCAATCTTAGATTCTTCTCTTAATGTTGATTTATTAAGATCAAAAAAAACATTAGCCAGAACATTCTCTTTTTTACTTGTAAGAGGATTTAATGGGATATTCAGGTGATACGATTGTTGATCTTCTGCTAATTTCATATCGAAATGCAACGAATATGGAAAGTAGCCAGGATAGGTAACTTGAATTGCGTAGGATTTATTTATTGGTAATGCTACTGTAAAAGTACCATCTACAGCGTCGGCATCTGAAATAATTACCGTTTTACCAGATGTTAAATCTCGTAATTCAAAGTGTCCAGGAATTGGATTCGATGTTTTTTCATCAAATACATAACCGTCGAAATAATAAGTTTTAGTGGGTTGTAATTCAATAGGTAATTCAAAGTAGTACAAATCAAGATTTCCGTAACCGCCACTTCTATCTGAGGCAAAATAGGCGATTTCTCCTGTTGGAGAGACCATCAGAGAATTTTCATCATAAAGTGTATTAATTGGATAGCCTAAATTTTCTGGTTTTGACCAATTTCCATTTTCATCAAGTCTCGTGACATATAAGTCCGAACCTCCCATTCCAATATGTCCTCTTGAGGCGAAATAAAGTGTCTTACCATCGGGATGTATGTGAACAGATTCCTCTGCTTGAGGTGTATTGATGTGGTTAGGTAAGGGTCTGGCTTCTCCCCACGTACCATCGTTTTGTAAAAAAGAAACATAAATATCTGCATTTCTTTTCCCGTCTTTTCCTCTCACTCCTCTAATAAAATATAGTGTTTTGCCGTCGGCAGATAAGGATGGTTGTGTTTCCCAGTTAGAAGAATTTATTTTTCCAGGCAAATTGACAGGATCTGTCCAGCGAGCACCAATTTTCTTTGTGAAAAATAAGTCACAACTTCCTTTTCCGGTTCTGTTTGGACCATAATATTGCCCGGAGGCATCGGAACAACCTACAAAAATTAATCCTTTTCCGTCTGGAGCAATACTCGGCGCTCCTTCGTTGTTTTCAGTGTTTATGTTTTTGGGAAGTGCTATTGATTTTGTCCATTCCTTTTCCACAAAATTGGAATAAAAGAAATCTTCTTGCTCGTCTGATCTATCGCGTTTATCTCCACCTGGAACAGGAAGTAATCGGGTAAATAACAAAGTTTTTCCATCAACGGTTAAGGTTGGAAAATACTCTGCAAAAGATGTATTTATCTGTGGACCAATATTTATGGGATTAAAAGGTTTTGGATTTTGAATGGCATTTTTGGCAAATTTTGCGCTGGCTTGAATTTTATATGCCGCACCAAACCATTCCTGAGGGGCTTCCGGATTTTTTAAAAAAACCTCAATATTCTTTAGAGCATTATCGTAATCTCCAATTGCGATTTGTAGGGAGGCGAGATCAAAATTAGTAGCACTAATTAAACTGTGGTCTGGTTTTATAGAAAGTGCAGTGTTGTAATGTTTTATGGCATCAGTATAGTTTCTTTGAGCCTCATGATATCTTGCTTTGAGTAAATGTGCCTCAACAAAATTTGGGTCTTTATCGAGAGCTTTTATCAAAAATACTAGACCGCTGTTGTAGTCAGGTAGGTTTGTGTTGGGGTCTAGCGTATTGGGTGCTAATCGTGCTTTTTCATATAATTTTACGGCCTTTTTACTTTTTGTACTGTACGTGAACTGACTGTATGAAACAGTACTTAAGATAAAAATGATAAAGCTTAAAAAGTGGATACGAATAGTTGTCATTACGGAATGTTCATATACTTATGTGTTTGTAACGAGATTTTCCATTTAGGGTTACTTTTTACATAAGACACAATCCATTCAGTATTTCTTTCTAAGTTACTCCATTCTGGTTGTAAATATAAAAGACAATCTTTCGAAACTTTTTCTGCATGCATTTCTGCCCATTCCAAATCGCTTTTATGGTTGATAATTACCTTCAATTCGTTAGCTTTTTCATACGCTTCGTTATACGGGGCTTTGAATTTTTTTGGTGAGAAACAATACCAATCAATTTCACCGAGCAAGGGATAACAGCCCGAAGTTTCTATGGCAGAATAAATTTGTTGATTACGCAAACGATTAGTTAAATCTGTTAAATCGTGCATAGCAGGCTCTCCTCCCGTGATGACAACGAATTCTGCTTGTGAATTCTTAACAAAATCGATTAATTTTTCTGTTGATATTTTAGGATGAGCAGCGACATCCCAACTTTCTTTTACATCGCACCATACACATCCCACATCACAGCCTCCTAGTCGAATAAAAAAAGCACTCCTTCCAGTGTGAAAACCTTCTCCTTGAATGGTGTGAAAATATTCCATTACGGGTAATAGGCTCATATTAGATAACTTTAGGAATTAAGGTCAAAGGTAAGCAATCGGTTTCGAATGTTGAAAAGTTTCATAGTTGACAGTCCTTCAAATTTCTATATTTGTTCTTAAAATATAATTAATATGAAAAACATTTACGGTCTATTTCTAATATTCTTTTCTATATTTTCATCCGTTGCACAACAAATTGGTAATTCGGACTTGGAGTTATGGGATAACGTGGGAAGTTCAACAGAAGAACCTACAAATTGGAACAGTTTTAAATCTGCACAAGGAGGTTTTACGTCTTTTGCCTCGCAACAAATCCAAAGATCTACATCAATCAGAGCGGGAGCTACAGGGCAATATTGTGCTAGGGTTTGGGCAAAATCCACACTTGGAATTGTCGCAAATGGAAATATGACACTAGGCAGAATCAATATGGGCAGCACGACAGCCAATGACCCGAATAATTATAATATTTCGTTAACAGCTGACGCCAATTTTTCGGAGGCATTAACTGCTAGTCCTGATTCATTAGTGTTTTGGGTGAAATATACGGCTGCGAATGCAACGGATTCTGCTCGTGTTCACGCTGTCTTGCATGATGCCTATGATTTACGAGACCCAATTGACGCAAATTCTACTTCACACGTGGTAGCGAGAGCAGAACGCAATTATGGAAGAACAAGCGGTTCTTGGGTTAGAATTTCAGTTCCATTTAACTATGTGGTAGGTTCACCAGCTCCAACTCCAGCATTTATTTTAGTGACTTTTACCACTAATAAAACGCCAGGGGGAGGAACGGCCAATGATGAAATTCTTGTGGATGATTTAGAATTGATTTATAATTCAGGGACAACCAATCAACAAATGACTGCCAATGACGATGCTTCCTCAACAAATCAAAATACCGCAGTTACGATTAATGTATTAGCAAATGATACAGATCCAGAAAATAATATCTCCGTTTCAACGGTTACAATTGTTCAACAAGCTCAAAATGGAGTAGCGACGGCTAACTTGGATGGAACGATAACTTATACGCCGAATACTGGGTTTTTTGGTGCTGATAATTTCAATTACCAAGTATGTGACGGTGATTCTCCTGCCACTTGTGATCAAGCCAATGTTACACTTGTGATTAATCAAACTTCCGGAATTGAGGAAGAATCAATGCAATCCTTCATTTCCTATAACAATGGTTTAAATCTGAAAAATATTTCTGGGAAATTGACAATTTATAATGTCGATGGAACACTTCTTAATGAAGTTGAGGCTGAAAATGCGAACCATTTAAAATTAAAGAGTGGAATATACTTTATTCTTTCCCCTAATTCTATGAAATCATTTAAAGTAATGGCCTATTAACAAATGCGAGGCCTATTCGTTTTATTTAGTTTTTTATCCTGCTTAGCATTTGGACAAAATGGATCAATAGAGGGGACAGTTCGTAATGAAAAAGGCGAACCCTTGCCAGGTGCTTCTGTCATTTACAGAAAGGATGTCACGATAGGAGCAAACACAGACGCTAATGGATTTTATCAGTTAACTGTTCCTTCAGGATCATGTCGCTTAATTGTTAGGTTTACAGGAATGCAAACCGATACCTTATCGGTGAATGTTGTGGCCAATCAAACTCAAAAATTAAACATTACACTAAAAGGTTTTGTAAAAGATTTAAAACAAGTTGACTTACGCGTAGGAAAATTCGATAAACCTCTAGAGGAACAAACGGTTACAATGTTAGTGTTGCGTCCTGAGCTTATTGAAAATAAAAATACAAGAAGTATTGAAACAGCCTTAGATCAAACCCCGGGACTTAATATTTTAGATGGTGAACCTCAAATACGTGGAGGTAGTGGATTTACTTTTGGCGTAGGTTCAAAAGTTGCGGTTATTGTGGATGATATGCCTATGCTTTCGGGAGATGCTGGTCGGCCAGAATGGGGGTTTATTCCGGTAGAAAATATTTCGCAAGTTGAGGTTATAAAAGGTGCAGCATCAGTGTTATCTGGAAGTTCTGCATTAAGTGGTTCTGTTCATATTCGCACGGCTTACCCGACCTCAAAACCTCTAACTAAAATAGTTGCGTATTCAGGAGCTTATACTCCGCCGTCAGTGGATGGTTCTAAATGGTGGCAAAATTATCCAGGTATTCACGGACTTAATTTTTTACATTCAAAGGCTTATGGTAATTTGGATGTTGTAATTGGTGGAAATTTGAATATGGATCATGGATATATTGGTCCACCCATAACAGATTCAATTGTAGCAACTGTTTTTCCTGACACCATTACAAATTTCACGGAACAAGAAATGGTATCCAAGCGAGGAAGAATAAATTTTAACTTACGCTATCGATCTAAAAAAGTAAGCGGCTTGAATTATGGGGTTAATGGCAATTTCATGCTGCAACATACCAATATGCCTTTGGCTTGGTTAAACGATTCCACAGGACTTTACCGTGCATATCCGGGTGCTGTTTTTATGCAAGATCAAGTTATTTTTAATGTAGATCCGTTTGTCCAACTACTTACTCAGACTGATGGTAAGCATTATTTTAGAACACGCATTTTACATGTCGACAATCAAATGAGCGCTAATCAGTCCAACCGCTCAACCACCTATTATGGCGATTACATGTTTCAACGAAGTTATCCAGAATTAAAAAATCTTGATTTCGTTGGCGGGATAACCTCAACTTTTACAAATTCATTTGCCAATATATACGTTGGATCAGGATCCCCAACAAACCAACTACTGAATGTATCGGCATACGCTCAATTAGAAAGTAAGTACAATAAATCACTGAATATGTCTGCCGGTGGTCGATTGGAATATTTTCAACTCAATGACTCCATTACCGCGACCAAACCGATATTTCGAGCAGGAGCCAATTTAAAGTTATATCAAGAGACGTACCTTAGGGGTTCTTATGGACAGGGTTTCAGATTTCCTACCATCACAGAAAGGTTCATTAAAACGGGTGTAGGTAATTTTGGGGTTTTTCCGAATCCAAACTTAAAGCCTGAAAGTTCGTGGAATGCTGAAATTGGAATTAAACAAGGGTTAAAACTTGGAGGCGTAATGGGATATTTAGATATTGCGGCTTTTTGGCAAGAATATCAAAACACAATAGAATATATGTTTGGAATTTGGCGTACGTTTACGGGAGATCCACAGACATTAGGAAAGAGTGCAGGCTTTATGTTTTTGAATACCGGTCAATCTCGCGTCACAGGTATTGATGCTTCGTTCGCCGGGCAAGCAAAGTTTTCTAAGAAATCTTCTATGACGTTTTTATTAGGCTATAATTATATTGTTCCAAAGACATTAACACCGGATTATGTCTATGCCACGGATTCTTTAAATCGAGTTTTTACCTATAATTCAACGTCATTGGATAATTCAAAAGG
>CAZLVX010000061.1:0-11784 GCA_964562965.1 uncultured Lishizhenia sp. | reverse complement strand
CTTGAGAAGCTCATTACGCCCAAAACCAAGGCGATTGTTCCGATGCACTATGCCGGAGTTTCATGTGACATGGACTTTATAATGGAAATTGCTGAGCGACACCAATTATTTGTAATTGAAGATGCCGCGATGTCGATAAATAACACATACGGAAATAAGTACATTGGAAGTTTAGGACATTTTGCTGCTTTTTCCTTTCACGAAACGAAGAATATTTCTTGCGGAGAAGGTGGATTATTGGTAGTGAATGACCAAAAATTTATTGAACGGGCAGAAATTCTCAGAGACAAAGGCACCAATCGAAAGCAATTTCTAAAGGGCGCTGTCGACAAGTATGAATGGGTGGACATTGGCGGTTCTTTCGCGCCTAATGAGATTACAGCAGCCTATTTGTTTGCTCAACTGGAAAATCTTGATTTAATTCAGAATAAGAGACTAGAGATTTGGAATGCGTATTTTAAAGAATTTGAAACTATTGAATCACATTTAATTGACATACCAAAAATACCAAGTCATTCGCAATCAAATGGTCATGGATTCTTTGTAGTCTGTAACTCAAAAGAAACTAGAGATGATTTGATTCATTTTATGGCTAAAAAAGATATTCAGCTTTCTTTTCATTACCAGGCATTGCATCAATCCAAATATTATCTCAGTCGAAATCCGGAAATTTCCTTACCCAATGCTGAACGTTTTTCGGATGGTTTGGTGCGATTTCCTTTATTTACTGATTTGCAAGTTCGGGATGTTGAACAGATTTGCAGGGAGGTGAGGGAGTTTTTACGTGAATTGAGAATGTAGGCCCGATAGCCATCGGGATGAGAGTGGAGAGTGGAGAATTTAGAATGGAAGGGGAACTTAATTAAAAACTAGCGAGTTTTTCCTTTTTGAAAACCTTACGGTAAGTATCGTAGACGTAATTTAGCCACTTTTCGTCATTTGGATAGTCGTGGTACCAATGTGGTGGGAGATCGATGATTTGCTTCATTTCATCGACAGTTATTCCCAATTTTTTGGCAATATATTCAATTTCACGGTCAACTACTTCTTGATTAAAGGGGCTAGTTTTTAAGATTTCGAGGGCTTCTTCTCTGGAAATCGATCCTGCACAAATCTGGGAGGATAAAGTCGCTCTTCGGTAATCTATGTTGAATTTTTTAAATAAATAGTAAGACTGAATAAATCCAGTATACTTGGACTCATAATGCTTACCGCCGTAATTTTTCCAATTCAACTCCTTTTCTAAAAGTGAAATGGCTTCCATTTTGTCGTAGGAAACATAATTTAATAGATAAACCATTTTGATTTTCTTCACCAACTTGTAGTACATTTCGCTTCGAAAGCCAAAAGTTGGAAAGGTTTTTATTTTCCCTTTTCCAAAGGTTTTGTGAATATGTTTGAAATATGTTAGGTCCTTTGCATTGTAATGCCAATGTTTGGGTAGAATTCCTTCTGTTGCAAAATTGCCGCCGCTGATAATGTATTTGGCACCATACTTATGTGCAACTTTGTGTAAACAAGATAAAATGGCAATATCTGTTGGGGTATCCGCTTCAGGAACAGATGCTTTTAAAAAAGCCAATTGAATTTCTTTGAATTCCTCCCAATCCAACACATAACTTTCGTAATCAATTCCTAGAATTTGAGCAATGTTCCGAATATTTTGTACAGCCTCTTCTGAATTCCAACCATTGTCCATGTGAACGCCCAAAACGCGTAAACCATTTTTTTTTGCAAGATAGGCAACGTATGAACTGTCAATACCTCCACTTAATCCAACAACACAATCGTATTGACGTCCTTTACTTCCCGATTTTATTTCGTTTATTAAGGCTTTAAACTGGATATCCGTTTCTTCTCCTTTGTAGCTGTGAGCCGCACGTACATTCAAATATTCTGAACAATGGTTACAAATTCCTGCATCATTGAATCTTATGATGGGATCCGTAGTATCCATTAAACATCGTTGGCATATTTGGTACGTAGTCTGCACTTTGTGCAAATGTAAGGTAAGGCGTGAGATTAAAAAAATAACCTGTCGTTAAATTTAGGTCAAATTCAGTGAGCAAAGCGAATTAATTACAAACGTGTAGTGCTCTTAACCTTGATTTCTTGACTTGGATAATTAATCAAAACACCTCTATGTTTTCCTTGATAAACAAAAAGAGAACCTGCCGCGTATCCGTTAAAAGGATGTTGTTGGTGAAGAGATTTAATGTCTTCCATTGAGCCAGCACCTCCTAAAATGGTAACAGGAATACTTATTTTCTTTGCAACAGCTGCTGATATTTCATGATTGTAACCTGTCATTTTACCATCCTGAACTATGGATTGAATAATCAACTCTCCAGCACCAAAATCTTGCATTTTTTTTACAAAGCTTTCAAGGTCAATCGAATGTGCTTTGCTTCCAGAATGACTATAAAGTTTTGTTCCGCCGAAGAATGATTTTCCAACATCCATGCAAACGGCAATTGTAGAAGAACCAAATTCTTGACTTGCTTCTTGAATGAATTCAGGCCTGTGAAGAGCCTCTGAACAAATCACTACTTTTTCTGCTCCTGCATGGATAAGATTCTCGATTTGTGAAAGCGAGTTTATCCCACCACCAACTCCAAACGGCATATTTGCTTCTTCACCTATGTCTTTAACAAGCTGAACATCCACACAACGACCATTTTTTGTTGCTTCAATATCTAAAAATATGATTTCGTCGGCCTCTAATTCGTTATAAATACGAACGGCATTAATAGGGTCACCAATGTATTTATGGTTTTTAAATTGAATAGACTTTACCAATCCATTATTCTTCAAAAGCAGTACAGGTATAATTCTCGGTCGATACATTTTGAGGTTAAAGTTACTCGTTTACTCCGAACTTTTGACAAGTTGAATTACATTTCAAGAGAGAAAACTTAGCGTCACTAACACAACGGAATTGTTTCTATTTTTGTGCTATGGTAGGTATTGTGAATTACGGTATGGGGAATCTACATTCTATTCAGAGAAAATTGCATTTGTTGCATACTGATTTCAAAATAATTGAAAATCCAGAGGAAGTTACCACATGCGAACGTTTGATTTTACCAGGGGTTGGACATTTCGGTATGGCCATGCAACGTTTGGAAGAAAGAAACCTACTACCCGCTTTACATACATTCGTTAAAGATCAGGAAAAACCGATTCTCGGAATTTGCTTAGGCATGCAATTGATGACAGCGTTTAGTGAAGAAGGAATGTCTCCAGGACTCGGTTGGATTCCCACCAAAATTGTGCGATTTAAGGTGAGTAATCCAGAACTAATTAAAGTGCCACATATAGGTTGGAACACTGTTGAGGCAAATAATAATAGCCGATTATTGGAAACAAACAACGATGAATTTTACTTTGTCCATAGCTTTCATGCAGAACCTCTAACTGATAATGAAATTGTAGTGCATTACACAAACTACGAAGAGAACTTTGTATCTGGTTTTGAAAAAAAGAACATTTTCGGTGTACAGTACCATCCTGAAAAAAGTCATCAACAGGGGTTGAACTTAATCAACCGGTTTTTGACTGTTTGATAAACTTACACTTTTAAATACTCTACTATTGTCTGACGAAAACTGTGCTTGTTATTGTAAAGAACGGTCACTTTGCCTTCTGTCTGAGGGGAAGATGGCTGTTAATTGATTAAAAATAATAAGTCACCCTCTCTGACGGAGTCTGATACTCGTCAGAGTCGTCAGACCTCAGTCCTCCCTTCTGCCTTTTCGGCAGACAGGCATAGGAGGAAGAAAATCCACTAATTCTTTAAAATCTTTACTGTTTTGGAGTTCGCTCCATCGGAAAAAGTACACGCCGACGCAGAGATTGCGCATGGATTAATATTCAATTAAAATATAGGAATTTGCCATTTGACTATCTTTTCTTTTCCCTCAAAAGAAAAGAAACAAAAGAAAACTCGTCGCTGTATTTTACTCCTTTCGCTCCACTCTTGAAATTGTCACCATTTCGGTGATCCTTCGGCTTCCTCATGGTACCGACATTTCCATTCGATACACTCAATCCGAAAAATAAGGCGACCCTTTTAATCCACTAATTCTTTAAAACCTTAACTGTTTTGGAAGTGACTCCATCGGAAATTTGGAAATAATACACGCCGGTGCGGAGGTTAGGAATGGAGAGGGTTGGCGTGTGGAGACCGGAAGAGAATACATATATACTATCTTTTTTGGCATTGCCCCAAAAAAAGCCTGTCCGCCGAGGAGGAAAACAAAAAATCCCGATAGCTATCGGGACTAGCGCTGGAAAGATTCAACTACCCCATCTTCCTAGTTGCTAAAATTTCTGAAACTCGCTTTCGTGCCTCAGCTCAAACAGCCGGCCACGGCCGACAGGCCACAAATTTTAACGCAACTTCGTCGAGTGGGTACCCAGTTTAATCTTTCAAGGCGCGGAGATTGTGGTAATGGGTATATTTTTCTCTTCGTTTAGTAAAAAACAATAATTAATTAAATGAGGAAAAAATAATATTTTGTGTATTCAATTAAACATATTAAATTTATATTTGTATATCTAGATAAACATAATGAATGAAATATTAACACAGTCTGCGACTTTACTTAGACAAAAACTTCCAGAATTTAAGCGGTTTTTGTTTGAAGAAATTCATTGGTCATCTCGATTAATTGGAATCAAAGGGGCACGAGGAACCGGAAAGACAACGTTGCTGTTACAATGGCTGAAATCTTTGAATAAAAACAACAATCAAGTTGCCTACTTTTCTTTGGATGACGTTTATTTTACAAAATACTCATTAAAGGAAACTCTTTTAGAATTTCACGCCAAAGGTGGGGAAATTGTCGTGTTGGATGAAGTGCATAAGTATCCCAATTGGTCACAAGAAATTAAAAACATCTATGATTTTTACGCGGATCTGCAAATCGTTTTTACAGGCTCATCAATCATTGATTTAAAAAAACAAGAAGGTGATTTAAGTCGACGCGCTTTGATGTATGAATTACCAGGATTGTCTTATCGCGAGTTTTTAAGCTTAAAAGGAATAAAGGGGTTGCGAACTTACTCAATTGAAGAAATCGTAACGAATCAACAAAAGATATATGATTCCCTTCCTGCGAAATTCAAACCCTTAGAACATTTTGCAGAATACAACCAAATTGGCTATTACCCTTTTCTCTTGGATGAGCCTTTAACAAGCCATAGAAGAATGAATCAACTCATTCGAACTGTTGTGGAATATGACATGGCAGAACTTAAGGATTTTGATGTTCGAAATGCAAAAAAAATGTTGCAACTTCTTTATATCATCGCTCAACAAGTTCCTTTTAAACCCAATATCTCAGACCTCGCTCAAAAAACTGGTATTCACCGAACCACACTCTATAACTATTTGGAGTTTCTTCAAGAGGCTAAATTAATTTCATTGGTTTATTCTACAGGAAGAAGCACGACGGTTTTGCAAAAAGCGGATAAAATTTATTTAAACAACCCAACTTTAGCATTCGCACTTGCGGAAGAGAAAGCGAATATCGGAAACATTAGAGAAACATTTTTTTATTCACAGGTGTCTCAATTAACAACAATTGAACTTCCTAAAATCGGAGACTTTTTAGTTGATAATAAATATGTATTCGAAGTAGGTGGAAAAAACAAGACCCAAAAGCAAATACAGGATTTGGATAATGCTTACATCGTTAAGGATGATATCGCATTTTCTTCAGGAAATGTTATTCCACTTTGGTTGTTTGGTTTTTTGTATTAGTTTTTTTCTGTAGGCAATATTCTTAAATGCTTCGGCAAAAAAAGTAAGAAAAGAATTAATCTTGGTTTTTCTTTTTTGGCATCGCCTCCCTGTTTTTTCATGTTACCCTCTCTGACGGAGTCTGATACTCGTCAGAGTCGTCAGACCTTAATACTCCCTTCTGCCTTTATCGGCAGACAGGCATAGGAGGAAGAAAATCCACTAATTCTTTAAAACCTTTACTGTTTTGGAGTTCACTCCATCGGAAATTTGGAAATAATACACGCCGGCGCGGAGGTTGCGCATGGAAAGGGTTGGCGTGTGGAGACCGGAGGCGAATAGCTCAGTGCTTAATTGCACGATGCGACCAGTTTCGTCCGTTAAGGACGTGGTAATCGTAGATTCTTCGGAAACGATGAGCGTGTAGGTAATGTCATCGTTGGTTGGGTTGGGGTAAATGGGTAATAAAACGAAGTTGCCGCCCTCGGTGTTGAGGCAGGAGATGTTGTTACTCAATTCCGTTTCGATGAGTTGGTAATCGTTGTAGGATGTGGCTTCCACACACAAATAACTTATTTCATTGTCTTGTGTAGAAACGAAGGCCGATGGATTGGCATTGAATAAATAAATTCTGCTTTCACCCGGTGCTAAGGATTCCGTTTCGGTTTCGAGAATTGGAGATGAATTGTACAATTTCAACAATAGATCCGTTTGGGTGATTTCTACAAAACCAAGGTTGCGCAACTCCACTCCTACTTTGTAGAAACCGTTGATATCTTGCACAAACAATTGATTGATTGCTAAATCGATGCGTGGTTCGTTGACCTTTACGTATTGGTATGCGGTATCTTTACAGCCAATGGCGTTTTGAATGGCTAGATAAGTTAAGATGCTATCTCCTATGAAGGAAGAAGCAAACCCCGTTGCTTCTACAGGCTCAGCAACCGTTGTTTGGATGATGATGCCATTTCCGAGGTTCCATTCGTAGGAAGTACCACCAAGGCTGTTGTTGGTGAAAACGACCGGTACTCCTGCTACCACCGTGGTTGGACTTACTGAATAAGCCGCATTGATTTCCGGTTGAACGTTGACAATGATCAGCGTATCCGTCGTGCAACCTTGATCTGAAGTTGAAGTTAGATTTAGGTATTGAACACCTGTGGTGACAAACTTATACGCAGAACTTGATCCTTCTAGCGGATATTGTAGGTTTACCAACCAATCTGTTTGTGCGATGCTGCCCAATGGAATGGTACTTTGGTTTTCAAAAGTTGTCCAGGTGTTTTTGCAGGCAGGACCTACTTGCCACCCCAAAATTGGTTTCGGATGAATGGTAATGGTTTGCGAAAGCGAATCTTGGCAACCGTTGTTTGCGGTTACTACCAATTCTACTTCGTAATCTCCGTAGGCTTGATAGACTTTCTGAAAGTTTGGGTTGTTGGCTTGTGTGCCGTCTCCGTAAGACCAATGACTATTAACAATAGAAAATGTATCGGCGATACTACTGTTGTTCGCAAAGTTCACCGCACTTAGCTCACAGGTATTGGTAAATGAAAAATCTGCAATTGGTTGAGGTTGGATGTACACTGCTTGAACGACTGTATCTCGGCAACCGTTGATGTCTTCAGCTTGGAGGGAAACGTTGTAAGTTCCGGTGGTTCCGAAAACGTGAGTTGGGTTTAGAGAGGTACTTGTAGAGTTATCGTCGAAAGACCAAAGTTGAGAACTCAAAGATGAGGGTTGAGCGTTGGATGCAGTGAACTCGACGGCATCGTAGGGGCAGAATTTTTCTGTGGTTAAAGAAATAACTGGTTTAGGGTGAACGACCAAGGGGAAGGAGGTGGTACTACTACAGCCTTCGAGGGTTTGCACGAGTAAAGTTACGTTAAATACCCCGGACGTATCAATGCTAAAATTACCTGAGCTGCCATCGAGCGTATCGCCATTGCTGATTAACCAGGTCTTAGAGCTAATAGTGCCGTTGCCATTTGGCACAAAGCTATTATCCAAATAACTACCCGGTGAAAACTGGCACAAGGTATCTGAAAATGCAAATTGTAAAGTTGGAGACGTTCCAATAACCGTTACCTCAATGGTATCTCGGTTTTGGCAGTTGTTGGTATTGGTTACTTCTAAAATATACAGCGCAGAGGTATCTACTGCTTGGATTGCTTGTGTATTGCCCGTGTTCCAGGCATATTCTGTTATGCCAGCAGGTGCATTTTGCAGTTGGATGTTGTTACCTGAGCAGAGGGAAGTGTCTGCGCCGAGGGTTAAGTTATAAAGAGTTGAATCTATTGCTACTGAGAACAAATTCGAATTAATAATACACCCTTGTTGGTTTTGAAACTCAACAAAATAATTATTACCTGCATATACTTGATTGGTAATATTGGGATTACAGTTATTCCATTTAATGAAGGTATGATTTTGAGGGATATGCGCCGTCAGGAAACTTGGGCCATTGTAGCATTCATATTCAACATCTGAAAATATATTCATTTTCGGATTATTCACCACAATTGTATCTCTCGATGTTCTTCCAAAAATATCTGTCGTTTGAACCCAATAGCTTCCAGGTTGGCTTACTTCAATACTTTGAGTTGTTGCTCCTGTGCTCCATAAAAAGTTAGTGTATATATTAGAAGCTGTTAAAGTTTCATTTACACAAGTTCCATTGTTTTGATAATTGGGCGTAATGTCTGCACCTAAATTTACTGGTGGCGCATATTTGTCCATAATGTATTTCTCAACCAAACTTTGTTCATTTGCTGTTAGAACGCGATTATAAAAAACATATTCGGGCATCTCTCCATTGAAAAATTGACCATTATTAAATCCTCCAATCATTAAATTATCGTTAATTGACCCAATTGCCGATATCCCATTCGATGAAGTAAGTGCACCATTTTTCTTCAATTTAATTTGCGATGCTTCCACATTTCTTGATAACAGCATAAACTGATTTAAATCAAATAATGTATTGTGATTAATTACGGATGATAAAACATAAGATCGAAATAAATTATTATCTGGAGTTACATATACCTGAAGGAATGGGGTATTAGGATGAATAATCAAACTATGATTTGGGCCATTTGGATTTCCATTCCTCTTTACCATAAAAAACTCAGATCTGTATGATGAACTAAAGGATGAAGTATTTAACTGATCATTTATAAATTGAATTGAGGGTTTCCCATTAATACTATTATTGACTAGAGTTGGCTGTAATGAGATAGTATTTTGATTCGCATGAATGTTATTTCCACTTAAATCGTTAACCTGACTAATATTGGCTCCATTAGTCACAACATTTTCGGCATTATACCAAATCTTAAGATCTGAAATATCGGTTGGTTCAAAAATTCGGAATTTTCCTAAATTAGAAGTAAAATTTTGACCATTTACCGATGCAATTACTTTCCAAAACCAGAGACCCGAAACCAAATTACCAACCAATTGATGAGTTGTAGTTGATGTAAAAAACTGTTGAACTCCTAAACTAAATGTGGAATCCATTGAAAGGATCACTTGATAATTAGAAATGCCTTCAATACCATTCCAACTAAACAATGGAGTTCGATCCGATAATAACTCGTTGTTTCTAGGCCAAATTACGGTCAAGGCATTTGAATAATTTGTTAAATTTTCGGTTAGGACAAGTTGTGTATTACTTGTATCCATACAACCGTTTTGGTCAGTTGCTATTACGCTTATAGGAAAAGTACCTGATTCATTATAAATATGATTCGGTATTGCTGAGGTGCTTGTGACATTTTGACCCAAATTCCAAAAATAATTTTGAATGTAATTTCCGTAATTTTGAATTGTGAAACTTATTACATCAAAGAGACAATCTCCTAACACATTTATATTGATATTTGGATTTGGAAAAACCTGTAAAGTCTGATTCAAGACAACCTCACATCCATTAGAAGCAGTTACAATTAATTGAACTTGTTTTGTTCCTGAACTATAATAAATGGTTGAAGTAGATTCTCCCATTGAAGTATTTGAATTTCCAAAATCCCAAGAGTATGAAGTAATACTTTCTGGAGACGAAATTATTCCTTGTGCCGATAATACAACCAAAGAACCAATACATGTTGAACTTGGAATATTAACTTGCAAAGTAGGCCCTTCACCTGAAATAGCTACTATAATTGTATCAGAATTAATGCACCCATTAGAATTGGTAACTTGAACCCAATATTCTCCTCCTGATTGTATTAATTGGCTAGGGTTGGTGCCATTTGTACTCCATAAATAGTTTATCGGAACTTGAGGGATACTTGCTAATGAAATTAATGAATTAGAACAAATACTTGTATCCGGTCCAAGTGAGATTAAATTTAAAGTGGTATCTAAAGAAATTTTGAACAAATTAGATTTAATGTTACAACCATTGGCATTTGAAAAATACATGAAATAAGAATTGTTCAAATCAGAAATACTGAAATTATGTGAATTCGTCATAACACCATCTGACCATTGTAAAAACGTATGATTAATAGGAATTGTAGGAGTCACAGAAGTGAACCCTATTTGACAAACTAACTTTTCAGTGTAATTAAAGATATCCATAGTTGGACTATTAACAATAACGGTATCTCTCGATTCTCTACCGTAAATATCAGTTGTTTGAACCCAATAAATTCCTGGCTGATTCGCTATTATTCCTTGCGTCGTTGCTCCATTGCTCCATAAATAGTTAGTGTAAATAGAAGATGCACTTATCAATTCATTAACACACGTTCCATTATTTAGATATATAGGTGTGCGATCTGACCCAAGATTTACTGGAGGAGCATATTTATCCATAATGAATTTTTCAACTATACTTTGTTCAGGGTCAGTCAAAACTCTATTATAAAACAAATATTCAGGTAATTCTCCGTTAAAAAACTGACCATTATTGTAACCACCAATCATTAAATAATCGTTAAGACTTCCAATTGCAGAAATCGAATTTGTTGATGTTAGTAAACCATTTTTCTTTAATTTAATCGAAGCTGATTCTACATTTCGTGTTATTAGCATAAACTGATTCAGATCAAACAATGTATTGTGATTTACTATGGTAGGAGCAATATAAGATCGAAATAAATTATTATCCGGGGTTAAATACATTTGTAAATATGGAGAACTTGGATGAATTATCAAATTGTGATATGAACCATTTGGATTACCATTTCGCCGAAGCATTAGAAACTCTGTTCTATAGGACGAGCTGAATATTGAAGTATTAACTTGGTCATTAAAAAATTGAATTGAGGGTTTTCCATTGATCACGTTGGACAGAAATGTAGGTTGTAAAGAAGGAGTATTTTGGTTAGCATGAACATTATTTCCACTAAGATCTGTTAGTTGACTAATTGATGTGCCAGTTAATATAACACTTTCAGCATTATACCAAATTTTCAGGTCCGCAATATCCGTTGGTTGAAATACTCTAAACTTTCCTATGTTTGACATTATAGATTGCCCATTGAATGAAGTAGAAACCTGCCAAAACCATGTGCCACTTGACAAATCACTGGACAATTGAAAAGAAGTATTTGTTGATGTATATTGTTGATATCCAGTCATAAAGGTAGAGTCTTGTGACAGTTTAATCTGATAAACAAACACTCCGTCATACCCATTCCAGGAGAATAATGGTGTTCGATCTGCCAACAACTCATTATGTTTTGGCCATATTACCGAAAGTGTCTGACTAAATCCGATGCTAGTCAAACAAAAAAGTACTGAAAATAAAATTAATTTAGAATACATTCAAAGTTAGTACCTTTAGAATACAAACAACTATAAATTCGTAAAAGTAAATTTACGAATTTGAAATTTTTCATCAAATTAAAAATTATACAAGTATAATCTAATTCTCAATTATAATCAGGTCTTTTATCAAAAGTATTGAAAAAAAAACAAAATACAAATCACAAAAATTTTGAAAAATAAGCTATTTTTTATTGAAATTATTAATTAATTGATTTCCAAACAAAAAAGAAAGTTATATTTTTACTTAATATTATAAC
>CAZLVX010000060.1:0-12203 GCA_964562965.1 uncultured Lishizhenia sp. | reverse complement strand
CCCTTTAACTGCTTTTTCAATTAAACGCTCCGGATGATTTTTTAACATTCCTTCAGCAGAAGTAAAACGCTGACCACCTGGGTAACCAGAAAATCTAACGTACTCTTTATTCATCAATTTTGTACCGGAAAAAGCTACTTTTTCAGCATTGATAACAATTACATTGTCTCCACAATCAGCGTGAGGAGTATAACATGTTTTATATTTTCCACGAATAACTTTCGCGATTTTACTAGCTAAACGCCCAACAGGTTGTCCTTCTGCATCAACAACAAACCACTTTTTGTTAGCTGTCTCAGTATTACCCGATAATGTCTTGTAACTTAATGTGTTCACGGTAAATTTTGTTTAAAAAATTATACTTTTCCCTGAAATTAGGGGTGCAAAGATAACGTAATTCTTTTAACTAACAAAGGAATAATAAAAAAAAGCTACTATTTCTTTTTAAAGGCATTTATAGCATTTCGTGTAAACTCACTCAAGACTAATTTACCACTGATTTCAGCTCGTTCAATGAGTAATTCGTTCCAATGATCTGTGCCTTGCCAAAACACTTTTTTTAACAATTGCATCGCTTCAGGATTCGATTTTGCCAATTGTTGTGAAAGCCTCTCTATCTCTTTGTCCAAATCCGCTTCGTTATCAAAAACATCTGCATAAAGTCCATTTCTCTTCGCCCAATCTGCGGATCTCCATTCCGTTGCATTAATAGCTAATTCACTCATTGCAGACAATCCAATTTTTCTTTCAACGGCAGGACCGACAACAAATGGACCTATTCCAACGGCCAATTCAGAAAGTTTTATTTCTGCGTGCTTTGTTGCTAAACAATAATCTACTGCCGAGGCTACTCCTACTCCTCCTCCAACTGCTTTCCCTTGTACGCGGCCAATAATTAATTTGGGGCAAGTTCTACACGCATTGATTACATGGGCAAATCCGGAAAAAAAAGCTTTTCCCGTCTCAAAGTCATTAATTGAAATGAGTTCATCAAAGCTTGCGCCCGCACAAAATGCCTTTTCTCCTTCAGATTTTAGTATTATTACTTTAACTGTATCATTTTTTCCAAGTTCTGTAATAGTTTCCGCGAGTTTTCTTAATATTTTACCCGGTAACGAATTACTCATTGGATGACCAAAATTAATAGTCCCAATACCGTTCTCTGAAATTTCAAAATTTACAAAACCCTGATCTGTGGCTGCATTCATCTCTTCCTTATTTTAACACAAAACTATCTTCTCCTATCAAAACTCCTTCGCAATACAGTTTTATGCGATAAGTTCCTTTATCTATAGCATCACTATTCACATCATAATAAATAGTAACATCAAGCGCTTGGTTATTGTAATCAACATCTTTTTTATCAGAATATGCTATGGATCCGGCATCAGTGGAGACAATATTTGAAGATCTTGACTGAAGCACTTGACCATTTGGAGCTGTGATAGACATGTACACCGTTTTTCTACCTGCGATTGCGAGCACGTTTTCTTGAAGCGTAAAACTAGATTTTAACTGATAAACCTTTTTTGCTCTATCGGTAGGTTCTGTAGTATTGTTTGTTTTCATTTTCAAAGCTCCTGAATTAATGTTGTAAGCTCTCAACTTACTACCTTTTTTAACCTGCTCCCCTTTTTCCTCTGCTTCTTTTTTGTAGTTATCTCTCTCAGCTGATGTTTCATTCAATTTTGTCGAAGTTTCATCTAAGTCAATTTCCAAACGTTTGTTCATTGTGTAAAGAGAATCGATTTGCCGAACATATCCTCTCATGATACCCTTCAAGGTTTCATTTTCCTTTCTTAATTTCGACAACTCTCTGGCAGAAAGTCTTTTATTTTTATCTAACTGATTCATCAAATCTAAAATTTCTGCCTTTTGAGCATTCAATGAATCAGACTTACTCGAATCTTTTTTAATGAGATCATCATATGTCTGGAGCATAGCCTTCAAATCTTTTCTCATATCATCGGACATCTCACCTACATATCCGGACATCATTTGTTCCATATCCTTCAATTCACTTTCAAGAAGGGCATTTTGATTCGCACATTCCTCATTGAGTGTTTTTGTATCCGACCACTTATAGGCTACAAAGGATAATCCTCCCAATAGAATCAAAATTAGCACTAAATAAATTAAACCATTGGAGGAATTTTTCACTGTTTCTTCACTCATAAAACTTTATTTAAATCAAAATTACATAATTAATAGTTTGCTATAATGCTAAAAATTCTGAAAAGTAACAGGTCGCACAAAGCGGAATACACTTTTCTGACCAACAGCAGTAAAACGCGAATCACTACTACTGGGGTATGGTCCGCCATGATGCATTGTTGAAAGCACATTCACGCCTGTAGGCACACCATTTAAAATGAGTCGTCCACATTTTTTTCGAAGTATTGAAATCACGTTAGGCAATGCTTGATCGTGTTCGTTTGCAATTATTGTTCCTGTCAATTGTCCATTTAGACTCGAAAGTAATGGCACCAAATCGCGCTCATCAAAATATTCAACTAGCAAAGCGAATGGGCCAAATGCTTCTTCATGGAAACAACTATTATCAATGTACGATTTAGTTGATACTTTTAATAGAACTTTTTCACCGTGCATGGAATTGCTTCCGGATTGACTGAGCAACACCTCTGCATCCGTTTGTTTTGAAAGAGAATTCACACTTTTTTGATAGCGATCATGAATAATTGGATGTAGCATGTGAAAATGTGGCTGTTGCGCTACAGCATGAATTAATTTCTCCTTAAAAACTTCTCCAAGTTCGTTTTTAGGATAAATAATGAGTCCGGGTTTTGTACAAAATTGACCTGCATCGTTCGTGATGGATACAGCCAAGAGGTCAGCATATTTTTGTTCATTATTTTCCAGTTCTTTAGAGCATAAAACTACTGGATTTAAACTTCCCATTTCGGCAAAAACAGGTATTGGGCATGGTAAAGCAGCACAAAGATCCATTAAATAACGACCCACAGACTGAGAACCGGTGAATCCAACTGCATCAATCTGACCGGAAAGCAGAATAGACTTTGTTACGGTATTGCTTTGATTATCTGTATAATGTATATACAAACCCGGAGACAACGACAATCTACTCAGTGATGTTTCTATTAATTTTGCCACAAACAAGCTTGTTCCAATATGATATGGATGTGCTTTGTATATAACCGGACAACCTGCGGCAAGTGCCGAAACAACATCACCTCCAATTGCTGAATAGGCCAAAGGAAAATTACTAGCCCCAATAACTAAAACCTTGCCTATTGGCTCGTTACTTCTTTTAAAAGAAATTTCTTTTCCGTTAATTACCTTTTTTTCAAATTCCTCGTTGAGATTACCGTTTTTAAGAAAAGAGACAAAATGCTCGAGCTGATATATGACTCGTTCAAATTCAATATTAAATCTTTTTTCACTTAGTCCACTTTCGCGGCAATACAAGGAATGCAACTCGTCTTTTCCTGATTGAAGAGCAAATATAATTTCATTGAAAAGAGAAATTCTTAATTCGATGGAGAAATTGGCGAAACTAGAATCATTTGTGTTTGCTTGATCCAGTTTCTGAAGTACACTTTCAATTGAGTCCGGATAATATGCAACTGCATCATCCTCGAGAGTGTAATGATTGAATGTATTGAAAAAACTAGTTGGCAACGCTCAACGAAAAGTGATAAGCCTCCATAATTTGATTTACCAACATTTTTTTACAAGCTTCTTCAACTATCGCGTGAGCTTCTTGCTCGTTAGATGCTTCCACAAATAAACGAATGTGCTTTCCAATTCTCACTCCTTCAATGGATGACAATCCTATGGTTTTCATTGAATTTGTTACTGCTTTACCCTGAGGATCTAACAAAGCATCGTGAGGCATTACATCTATTTCTGCTTTAAATTTCATTTTTTATGAGTTAAAATTCGTTGTAAAATTGATAAACCGATATACAAAATTAGAATAATTGGCAGAGACCACAATTGAAAAATCGGTATACTTATTAACGATAAACCAACAAGTGAAAAACGAAATGCATTTTCTTTGAAATTTAAGGTTTTAAATTTTAATGCAATCAAGTGTATTGGGGCCATCATTAAAGGAGAAAAAACAAAGACAATTCCTGCCAAAGAGTAACAATCGAATAAGGCATGAACAACCAAAGGCTGTATCGAAAAATCAAGAAAATAAAAATAGAAGAACAAAGGAAAAAACATAAAAAAGAAAGTACTCATTGGCGTGGGAACTCCAACAAATGATTCCGTTTGATTAACATCAATATTAAATTTAGCCAACCTGAGCATTGAGAAAAGAGGAATTAAAAACGCTAAGAACGGTAGATATTTTATCGATGCATCGTAGGGATTTTGAAATGACGGTTGTACACAAGGATTGTATAATTCAACGCCATCATGTGTATTGTAAAAAAAGGCGTCTGCCCATTGTTGAATTTTTATTTGCGCAAACTGACTTGAGTCCAATTGACAACCCAAATGAACGGCATTATAATTTTTCCAAGCATCCACATCGATGCCAATTATTATCATAACAAACATGAGCGCCCCCGGAGCTACACCAAAAGAGACCATATCTGCCAAGGAGTCTAATTGTTTACCAAAATCTCCACTAACCTTTAAAATTCTTGCTACCATTCCATCCAAGAAATCACAAGCCATCGCGATAAGAAGCGCGTAACAAGCCCAATCCAATTTTCCGTTTAACGAACAAAAAATACTGAATACTCCCAACAGCAAGTTGCAAACTGTCAGCAGATTGGCCATATTATAAATTGGATGACGTAAAATATTCATGCTAGCCCTCAATTTTCAGAATTATGATGTAATTTTACAATGCGGTAGCAAAGAACACAATTTTTTATGAATTGGAGTGTTTATGTTATAAATCTTTTTATGAACTTCAGGTATTCAGTTTCCATTCTTTTCTTGTTATTGCTTAGTAAATTCTCTGCCCAAGATAACTCCATTGCTCCTAAATATTCCAATGAATTTCTTGCCATTGGTGTAGGTGCTGACGCATTGGGAATGGGAAACGCCTTTGTTGCTAATTCTTGGGGTGCTTCGTCAGGATATTGGAATCCCGCAGGGTTATTAGGTGTAAACAAGTGGCTTGAGGTTAGCTTCATGCATTCTGAATATTTTGCAGGAATTGCAAAATACGATCAACTAAGTTTGGCACACGCCATTGATGAAAAAAGTGCCCTTGGTTTTACAGCTATTCGTTTTGGAGTAGACGACATTCCGAATACAACGCAGTTGATAGACAACAATGGTGTTATAAACTACGACAATATCTCATCATTTAGTGCAGGTGATTATGCGTTTATGGGGTCCTACGCTAGAAAAATAGGCAATGCATTCTCTTTAGGTGGAACCGCCAAAGTTATTTACAGAAATGTTGGAGATTTCGCAAGATCATGGGGTTTTGGATTAGATGCAGGAATGAAATACCAAATTGGTAAGCATTGGACAGCTGCTGCAATGTTGCGGGATGTAACCTCAACATTTAATGCTTGGACATTCACCCTGGACGAACAAACATCAGATGTCTTTTTAGCCACAGGAAATTCTTTACCGCAAAATGGATTAGAACTTACCTTGCCAAAACTAATTTTAGGATTTGGTGGTAAAGTTCCGGTTGGAACAGCTGGATTCAATATCGGAGGAGAAATTGATTTTGATATAACCAGTGACGGTAGGAGAAATGTGTTGATAAGTGCTTCACCATTCTCAATAGATCCACACGCCGGAATGCAAATTGGCTTTAAGGAATTAATAAAAGTTCGTGCAGGAATAAGTAATATTCAACGTGTTACCTCTCTTGATAATGAACAATCTATCAATGTACAACCTTCAATTGGACTTGGATTGGCTCTAAAAGGATTTCATTTAGATTATGCCTTTACTGACATTGGAGATGCATCGGTTGCCTTATATTCACATGTTATTTCGATTAGATTAAAACTTGATAAACCAAAGAATGCTGTAAAATGATGCGTTATTTATTAATTTTCATTTGTTTTTTAGGCATCCGTGCTTATGCTCAACAATACGGAAATGAATGGATTAATTACAATCAGCGTTACTTCTCTTTCCCAATTACTCAATCTGGTTTACATAAAATTGATTATGCAACTTTATCGAATGCAGGTGTACCAATAAGCGAGTTTAGCTCGGCAAACATTCAATTATTTGGGCGTGAAAAACAAGTCCCCATATTAATAGAGGATGGTGGCGATAATCAATTCAACCCGGGTGACTATTTACTCTTTTATGCGCAACGAAACGATGCTTGGTTAGACTCCATTCTTTTTGATGATGCCAGTTGGATAGGTAACCCAAAATATTCTCTTTACAACGACACTATTCAGTATTTCTTTACATGGAACTCGTCTTCGAGTAATGCGCGAATTCAGAAAGAAACCGATGTGAATTTTTCTTCCTATTCACCTGTCCCATATGTTAAATTTGAAAAGACTGCTTGGTTCAACGAGAAGTACAATGAAGGAGAAAAAACTTCAGATGCTTCCAGTTCATTTTTCGTACAAGGTGAAGGATGGGGAAAGAACCCTGTAAACGGTGCTTCAGCAGGTTACGCTTGGGATTTTAGTACCTTAAGTTTTGAAAATATTTACCAACAGCCCGACGCTCCACCCGTTAATTATCGGTCTGTGGTTGTTGGAAATTCAAATGCCGTTTTCACTGATAGTTTGGGTAATCACCATACGAGGCACACAATTGGGTCTTCAAATTTCGAGTTGTTCGATTCGGTTTTTGTTGGGTATAAAAGCGTGTATGCAGCCGTTAATTTCCCTGCATCTATTTTACCTACCTCAGGAAACTCAAATTATAAAGTATCTATAATTAATGATTTAGGGGTGGTAACTGATTTTCAATCTATAAATTATTATTCGTTTATCTATCCAAGAAGTACGTCATTTTCCAATCTTTCGAAGTTGAATTTTTGGATAGAAAATTCTCAGAGTTCCTTGAAATCGAGAGTGAGCATTTCCAATGTGTCGATGCCAAACCCGGTTATGATTACACTCGGAAACTCACCTAGATTTATTCCACTTGTTTTGTCTGGAAGTCAATATCAAGCACTGATTCCTAATGTTTCAGCCGGTAATAGCCAAGAGGTTGTTCTTCAAGATAATTCAACAATTATAGCTGTCTCTTCGCTAAAAATTATAAACGAATCAGGTTACTTTACAAACTTTCCCACCACAGTTAACCCCGAAAGCGCCTTAATATTTGCCTATCCTAAAAAATTATCATCTAAAACATTAGAATACGCGACCTACAGAAGCTCAGCACAGGGAGGAAATTACAATGTGGTTTTGGCAAACGTGGAAGAATTATACCAACAATTTGGAGGTGGAATACCGAAACATATCGCGGGTATCAGACGATTTTCGCATTTCGTTTATGATTTAGCGACTGAAAAACCAAAAGGACTATTTTTAATCGGAAAAGGAATTAGGGAAGCGAACATTACGTCAGCTACGAGTATTGGACCGGGTTCAAGAACGAGTGCTAGCGCTTATCAAAACAATTTAGTTCCTTCCTTTGGTCAGCCATCTTGCGATCAATGTATTACTTCTAACCTACCTGGAACAAACAGATACCGTCCGCTAATACCTACAGGGCGAATTTCTGTACAAACCAACGATGAACTCGGCACCTATTTATCAAAGGTAATTGAGTACGAAAATCAACAAAATCAAAATTCAGTTTATACTACCCCGACCAAAGATTGGCAAAAACATATTTTACATTTTGCCGGAGGGGGAAATGTAAATGAGCAACAACTTTTTCAGAATTACCTCAACAACATGGGGAATATTGCAGAAGGAGAATTTTTCGCTGGGGACGTTAGCTTAGTTGCCAAGGATTCTGAGGATCCAATTTCCCCTCTTGAACTAGAAGCCATAAAAAATAGAATATCAGATGGTGTTAGTCTCATGAATTTCTTTGGTCATTTCACGACTTCAGAAAGTGGTTTCGATGTAAATATTGACGAACCTCAGAACTGGGACAATCAAGGTAAATATCCAATTTTGATTGCCAATTCATGTTATAATGGAAATATTTTTCATAATTCAACCTCAAATTCACAAACTTTCACCCTAGTTCCTAATGCTGGGGTAATTGCGTATATCGGAACTATTAATTACGGTTTCACTTCATCTTTAAATGCCTACACTACTGAATTTTATAAACAGTTTTCCCGATACAATTACGGTGGAACAATTGCCGAACATATTCAACATGCCATTGATTCTGTACTTCCCAACACTTCGTCATTGCTTACAGAGGCAACATTTTGTCAAATGACCTTAAATGGCGATCCTATGCTTAAGGTTAATTATCACAACAAACCTGAAATCGAATTAACTGAATCAAGGGTTTCGTTTGGTCCAAGTGCCATATCCTTAGCGACTGATTCTATAGAAATCAATGTTACCTTAAGAAATCTTGGAAAAAGCATAATAGATACCTTTAACATCCAAGTAATTCGAGATTTTCCGGGAAGTACTACGGATTCTATTTATCTATTTCCGATTGCAGGATTAGATTACGAAAAAAATTTAACGTTTAAAGTTGCATTTCAGCCAACCATTGGTATTGGATTGAATAAGTTTCAAGTTTCAGTAGATATCCCTTCTATCGTTGGGGAGCAGTACGATGAAATAACCAATAATCAGGTTATAAAAACGTTCTTCATTGATATCGATGGAATAGAACCCATATTACCGGTTCACTTTGGTGTTGTACCAAAAAACAAAGTAACATTATCTGCCTCTACAATTAACCCCCTTGCACAGTTTAACACCTATCGTTTTGAAATTGACACCACACATTTATTCAATTCTGGGTTTAAAAAATATGCCTTAGTAAGTGGAAATGGGGGATTAAAACAAGTGGAATATAACCAATGGACCAACACTTTTGGTCAATCCGATTCTCTTATTCTAACGGACAGTACTGTTTATTATTGGCGAGTTTCAGTAGCGAGTAATCCGAATCAATGGAAAAATAGATCTTTTCAATATATTCCGTCAAAAGAAGGTTGGGGACAAGCAGATAATCATCAATTTACGGAGAATAATTTCGTAGGAGTCACATTAAATGAAACTACAGGAATCCGTCAATTTCAACCTATTTCAGCTCAAATTACTTGTTTGACAAATGCATCCTATTCGGCACCTGGACATTTTTACAATGAATGGACATTAAACGGTGTGCAACAGGAGTATAACGTTTGTAATTTTACTCCTAAATTTCATGTTGGAATAATTGATCGCTCTACGCTAACAGCAAGAAAAACGAGGTATATTCATTCTAACGGCACAGTTTCGAATCCAAATAATAATTATGGAAATGCGAATGACAATGGTGCATGTGAACCGAGGCCAATGGGATTCTTTACTTTTCACCAAAATAATCCGGTGCACATTGACTCCATGGTGTCATTGATTCAAAACAAAACAGAAAATGGAGATTACATTCTCATTTATACACCTTTAACCACGCGATACGATTGGTGGAATTTATATGGGCCAGAATTGTTCCCATTGTTTCAAAGTATGGGATCCGATAGTATTTATGCCGGAGCCAACAGACCAAACCGGCCTTTCATTTTCTTGACGAGAAAAGGCGACCCAAGCTTTGCGATTGAGATTTTTTCGCAAAACAATGAGGACATCTTTTTGGATACCATCATCACTGGACTTGAATTGATTGGTAATGAAATAAGTCCTTTGATTGGTCCTGCCGCTGATTGGAAATCCTTTCATTGGAATCACTCTCCACTTGAATTGAATTCATCCGATAGTACGCGTATTAAAATAGATGCTTATACTGTTTTAGGTTACTATCAATTTTCTATTGACACCTTAGTTCCTTCGGGAGATTCGATTCTAAATCTAAGCAATCAAATTAATGCTACGACTTCTCCCTATATAAAGTTAAAAGCGGTATATAAAGATGAGGGCGCACAAACCCCGACTCACTTAAAAAATTGGCATGTTTTGTATTCTCCACTTCCAGAAGCCGCTATTGATGGTGTAAATTTAGAATACGGCGTTCAGTCGGATGATACCTTGCAAGAAGGTCAGAAAGGAAAATTTAGCATTGGCGTAAAAAATATCAGCTCAATTTCTATGGATTCCTTATTGGTAAACTATTACATTTTAGATGCCAATCAACAAAAACATTATTTAAATTATCCAAGGCAGGATTCCTTACGTGTGAATGGAACTTTATTGGACACCATTGAATTCGATACTAAAAATATTATTGGATTAAATTATTTATGCATGGAGGTAAATCCTTATATTGATGCCTCTCAAACAATTTTAGATCAGCCGGAACTTACGCACATCAACAATGTATTGCAATTACCATTTGTTGTGGAAGCGGAAGAAATTAATCCAATACTTGATGTCACTTTTGACGGAAGAAGAATTATGAATGAGGACATAGTGTCACCAACCAGCGAGATATTAATCACCCTAAAAGACGAAAATCCTTACTTACTGATGAACGAAGATGCAGATACTGCTCGTTTTGGTATTTACTTAAAGTACCCTGATGGAAATCAGATAAGAATTCCTTTTATTGACGGTCAAGGGAATACTGTCATGCAATGGACACCAGCAACAGATCAAAACAAGAAATTTAAAATCGTGTTTCCAACTCAGCTTACGCAAAATGGTTTGTACGAATTACTCGTGCAAGGAACCGATAAAAGTGGAAATCTCTCCGGAGATCTGGAGTATCGCATTACGTTTAAGGTAGTATTAGAATCGAGCATCACCCAATTACTCAATTATCCGAATCCTTTCTCAACTTCCACAAAATTTGTCTTTACGTTGACAGGTTCAGAAATACCTGACGATTTTCAAATTCAAATATTTACAGTAACCGGAAAGGTAATTCGCGAAATCGATGAAGCAGAACTTGGACCACTTTTTATTGGTAAAAATGTTACTTCATTTGCCTGGGACGGACGAGATCAATTTGGTGATTTAGTTGCTAATGGCGTTTACTTATATCGCGTTAAGGCACAAATAGGTGGAAAAGATATCAAACAGCTTGAATCATCGGCAGATGATTATTTCAAAAATGGTTTCGGAAAAATGTATTTGATCCGGTAAACTTAAATTAAGTTTTTTCATTACTCTATTTTAGTTTCTTTTCATTTGAAATGATTATTAAAGGAATAATCAGGGATGTAGCGAAATAGAATGGAAATAGTCCAGATAAGGAGAATTTATAGGTCAACCAAGTATATACCAAAGACAGTGATCCACTTAAGATTAATAACCAACCCCATTTCGAAACATTGTGTTGATTTAACAATGTTAACAACGAAAGAAAAATTAATGGGAAAAACATAAATAGGACACGATCAACTAAAAACGCTGGATGTACAAACGGCATTAGGAATATACTGATGAAAAATGATAGAGTCGCTGTCTTGAACAAAGAATCCGAGAATATTTTTTTTTGATGAAATACTATTGGTATTAGAAAAAACCACCAAATCCCCTCAAAGGCTCTCCAAATTTGAAGAACTTGACTTATATCTTGAATTTCAAAGACTCCTCCCCAATTTCTTACTTCACGCTGACGATTCACTAAACCACCAAATTCGAACTTATGAATTAGTAATTGACTGACTAAAAAAGCGCTTAATACAACGAATCCATATATTATCTTTTTCTTTACAAGAATTGTTTTGTCAAAAAGCACAGATACGGCAATAAAAATAATACCTACAAAAACACTTTCCTTTACCAAAAAGCCAATTAATGTTACCGTACAAATCCACAACCATTTAAATGAAATGCTCTTGTGTGTAAAAATGTATAAAAGCCAAAGCATACAGCACCAACCGGGGAAATCAGTTAGAATTCCGAATGAAAATACAGCGAAAGGTTGACTCAAGACGAGCATGAGGATTCCCATTTTCTGTTTATCCTCGGAAAATTCCAAATTCTTGAGAATTCCTTTCCATAAAAACACGAGCAGCACATAACAAATTCCACTCTGAATCAAAAAACTATACTTTACATCAATTCCGAAGGCAAATTCACAGAATCCTGGAAAAAGTAATGCTAATGGTTTCGACATTCTGCCTTGTAGGTCAGCTCCACCCTCCAAACCAAACAATAAGCGAGCTC
>CAZLVX010000059.1:4055-12308 GCA_964562965.1 uncultured Lishizhenia sp. | reverse complement strand
TATCCTGGAATTACCCCCAAAGACACTTCGGGAAGGCCCATTTTGGCATTTTTAGAAGCAACTCTAAAGTGACAAGCCATAGCTAACTCTAGTCCTCCACCCAACGCAAAACCATTCACTGCTGCAATGACAGGTTTGTTCATTTTTTCGATGTAATCGAATAGGATATTTTGTCCATTTTGTGCGAGCATGCCTCCTTCAGCGATAGAGAAATCCGCAAATTCTTTTATGTCGGCGCCCGCAACGAATGACTTTTCTCCGCTTCCCGTTAAGATGATAACACCAACGCTATTGTCTTCATTTAACTGGGTTAGCGCCTTGTTTAATTCTTCAATCGTTAACTTGTTCAATGCATTTAATTGGTCCGGGCGATTGATCGTTATAATTGCCAAATGAGATTTTTGTTCGAGAATAATATTTTGATACATAGTCTTTAAAGTTTGGCTCTAAAGATAAGGAGTTTCTTGATACTTGCCTTCGAATTAAAATACGAATCGCTATGTATCTAGGGTTACCTTTCATCGGTATTAATTCGTAAATTTGCACCAATGTCTGAAATTGCAGTTCAAAAACCGGCTATTTGGAAGATTTATTTAATCTTTACCAAGTTCAGGCTTAGCTTTTTAGTCATTTTATCTGCATTATCCGGGTACTTGTTTGCGGGCGGAAGCGACTATTTAGAAATTACTTACTTAATGCTCGGAGGCACCTTGGTTACTGCTGCTTCAAATGGGGCAAATCAGATTTGGGAAAGAAAACTTGACGTATTAATGAGTCGAACGAAAAACAGACCGCTCCCTCAAGGCTGGATGACAGTTAAGGAAGCGTACATCGTATGTATCATTTCTCTTATCATTGGAACTTTGTTACTGCTTCAGTTAAACCTTTACAGCGCTTTGTTGGGACTTTTAGCTTTTCTAACCTATGTTTTTGTATACACACCCCTAAAATTGAAAACCCCTTGGGCGGTTTTTGTTGGAGCGTTTCCAGGTGCTATTCCTCCTATGCTTGGATATATTGCAGAGAGCAATGATTTCACCTTACACTCCGGAGTGTTGTTTTTTGTTCAGTTTACTTGGCAGTTTCCGCACTTTTGGGCTATCGCTTGGGTTTTATACGACGACTATAAAAAAGCCGGTTTCTCCTTACTTCCTTCAGCGTCGGGGAGAAGCAAACAAAGTGCTTTTCAAATAATGGTGTATTCACTTTTTTTAATCCCCTTTAGCTTATTGCCTTGGGCCTTAGATTGGGTTGGAATTTCAACATTGATAATCGCTTCCTTACTTGGTATTGTTTT
Source organism: uncultured Lishizhenia sp. (assembly GCA_964562965.1). Lineage (GTDB taxonomy): Bacteria > Bacteroidota > Bacteroidia > Flavobacteriales_D > Crocinitomicaceae > UBA952. Next base: position 11,011 of record CAZLVX010000059.1, on the reverse strand, counting down.
CTTTGTTTACGCTTACCGATTATTTCTGTATTGCGAAACAAAAGATGCACGTAAACTAATGTTTGCCTCGTTTGTTTATTTACCAATAATTCAATTCGTATACGTTTTCGATAAACTTTAAATTATGGAACCGCAATTTGACCCTGCTGTAAAAGAAAAAATGAAGAAAAACCTCGTATATGTAGGTATTTTCAGTGTTATTATGCTTTTTGCCGGATTTACCTCCGCCTACATCGTATTGATGGGAGATTCATTTTGGTTGAAATATCCAATGCCGATGTTTTTTTGGTACAGTACCGCCACTGTCGCCATTAGCAGCGTCACCTTTATTTTGGCCATCCGTGCGGCAAAGCAAAACAAGCAGCTATTACTCAAAACCCTTATGGGTGCAACTACCTTGCTTGGTGCTCTTTTCATTTTCTTTCAGTTTAAAGGTTATGGTGAGTTAATCGACAAAGGATTTTATGCTGCAAACAACCACATCATGGTGGTGGATGGAAAGTATGGAACTTATTTCGAAGTTCTGATGAACAATAAAAAAGTGGATGTTTACTGTAATGATTACCTGATAGATGGTAAAAAAATGACCGATTCAGAAATGAAATCTTTACAAGACTTTACTTCACAATTCTTAAATTACGAACAAGGAAAGGTGATGACAATGACCAACCCCAGCCCTTCAATTGTTTTGCTAATGGATAATCGACCGATTGTCGTCAAAGACCAAAAAGTTTGTAAACCGGATGGGATCTTATTTACACATCTAGACGCACTGAGATTAAAGTATTTCGCTGAAAACATTCGAGACAACAGGGGAGACTTTTACGCTAAAGGAGAAATTGGGAAAGATTTTCAAATCTATTACAAAGGAGAGGAACTTGGATATGGTAAAGATAGAAAATTGACTTACCAAGGGAAACCATTAAGCGCAGGACTCGAAACAAAGGCCATAGAAGCAGCAGATTCCGCATCCTCATTTCTGTATATCATTACCTTCATCCACCTTCTACACATTGCCGTAGCCATGATATATTTAATAAAAATCACAATTAATTCATTTTCAGGCAGATTCAACTCTGACAACCACCTGTCACTTCGCACAGGCGCAATATTTTGGCACTTTTTAGGTCTTTTGTGGGCGTATTTACTATTATTTTTGATTTATATTCATTAAACTTGCAAAAAATTCTTAAATAATGGCAGGACATTCGGCAGAATTAGATTCTAAAACATTATGGGGCGGTAAAGAATCTCCGTTCCAAACTAGCTACGGAAAACTTATGATGTGGTTTTTCCTTGTATCAGATGCTCTTACTTTTGGAGGTTTACTTGTTGCATACGGATTCACAAGACACGACGTGAGTGTTTCAGGTACAGAAGGTTGGCCTATTGGTGAAGAAACATTTAATTCATTGCCATTTCTCGGTCATGGTTATCCGTTAATCTATGTCGCCTTGATGACTTTTATTCTAATTGTTTCCTCGGTAACCATGGTATTAGCAGTAGAAGCAGGACACAGAATGGATAAAAAGGGCGTAATAAAGTGGATGATTGCTACAATAATTGGTGGGTTCTTCTTTTTAGGTTCTCAAGCATGGGAATGGTTTCACTTTACGCATGGTTCGGAATTTGGTAAGGTAGAATTGTCAAATGGTTCGCAAGCTATCGTTCAGGGTCACTTCGGTGAAATTGAAAAGTTTACGGTAGTAAAAGCTGGAACTGAGCACAAAGCCGGAGAAGAAATTACAGAAGATTTAATGCATGAATTTCAACATGCCGCTATGGCTGGTCACTTACACATGCATGGAAAAGACATTCAAATACACCTTGAGGATGGATCCGTTGCAAACGTTAGCAAAAAAGCCGACGAACATTTAACCTTAATAATTAAAAAAGACGCTAAAGCAGAGAATGTTGGAAAACGAATTGAAGGTGAAGAAGCTGAAAAATTATATTATGAAGCACTTACCTCGGGGGTTGAAAATAGAGTGATTTACGGTGCAAAATTCTTCGGTGATGATCAGTTCGGTTTAAATGAATATGGTCCTCAGCAATATGCTCAGTTCTTCTATTTTATTACCGGCTTCCACGGTTTCCACGTATTCTCCGGAGTGGTAATTAATATCATTATCTTAATAGGAGTTTTAATGGGAACTTATCACAAAAGAGGTCATTACGAAATGGTGGAAAAAACAGGTTTGTATTGGCACTTTGTAGATTTAGTTTGGGTATTCGTATTTACCTTCTTTTATCTTGTCTAACTTAAAATTAATTCATCATGGAAAGAGATGACCTTATAGAATATTCGTTACATGCTCATCACGACGAAGAGCAAGGCAAAAAAATAAGAAAGAAAATTTGGATGGTCACGGCACTACTAACAATCGTGACGGTGGTAGAAGTGGCTCTTGGCGCATACATCAAACAAAGTTCTAGTGCTTGGCCTGTTGTGAAATGGTCGTTTATTATTATGACCTTATTCAAGGCAGGTTATATCGTTATGGTTTTCATGCACCTCGGAGACGAGAAGAAATGGATGCGGAATGTGATTTTGATTCCTTACTTCTTATTCATGCTGTACCTAATTTTTATCGCCCTATGGGAAGCTGTAGCGGTTGGTGAGGCTTGGACTACATACGGAGGGGCATAACACATGGAAACCAAGGCAAAAAAGGGGAAATTAAAAGTACTTGTTGCCTTTTTACTCGTTTTTGGACCAGCAGCTACACTAATATTTATTAGCACAAGAGGTTGTCAACATAGCTTCCAAAAACTCGAAGATTTCGGACAACTCCCTAATCATGCTTTATCGGTTTATATTCCAGATAAAAACTCGTTCGAATCTAAAAAATTACACGACTTTCATGGAGATATTGTTTTTATCTCAACAATTCAAACTTCGTGTCCTTCAAAATGTCAACTTTCACTTTTTAATTTTCGAGAATTGATTTACAATCACATTTTTGAGAACAAAAGGAAAAAGTTGAAACAAGTACGCATTATTTCATTCTTAACCGATGGTAATGGTAATCCGATTACGGACACAGCTGAATTTAAAACGATGACGGAAATTTTAAAAGATAACATACCGAATTATGACCCTTCGCTTTGGACACTTGCAATGGGTGATGTAAAAGCTTTTTATAACATTGAAAGTAATGGGAAAAATCTACTCAAAAGTAGTGAACAAGAATATGGTGTGGGCGCCTATCAAAAGTACTTGCTCTTACTTGATAAAGAATCCCACTTGCGTATGGTTTTACCCGCGAACAAAGAAGGCGAAATACGCGTTATGTTTGAACATTTAGCGCTCCTTCAAAAAGAATATGATAAAAATCGAGGTGAATAAGATTTATCATTTGGTAATATTATCGTTGTTTTTCATAGCTTGCACAAACAATAAAGATGTGCCTGCTGAAAACAAACCTGCCCCCTTACCATACCTTGGAGATATGGGTGTTGATCATGTAATACCTCCTTTTCGATTCTTAGATCAAGACTCTGTTTGGAGATCGAACAATGATTTTCAAAATAAAGTATGGGTTACCGAATTCTTTTTTTCCACATGCCCTTCTATCTGCCCAATCATGAATAAACAAATGCATCGACTACAGGTTGAATTTGCTGATTGGGAAGAAAACCTTCAATTGATTTCCTTTACCATTAATCCCAGTTTCGATACTCCGTCAATATTAAAAGAACATGCACAAAAAAACAAAGTCTCAACAAAAAACTGGTCATTTCTAACTGGTGTTGAAGAAGCGAAAGTTCATGATCTTGGTGTAAAATCTTTTTTAGTTCATGCCGGAAAAGACGAAGAAGAGGCGGGTGGCTACGCGCATTCCGGAGCATTCACACTCGTAGACAAAACAGGCCATGTGCGTGGCGTTTATCAAATAACAAATCCTGACGGTGATGCCGACGAAAAGGAATACCAGCGGTTAAAAAGTGACTTAGAAAATCTATTTATACATGAGTACAACCTTAGCTCCAGAAAAGATTAAACAAGCTAGACTTGCCATTATTGCGCTGTCTATTGCCATACCATTGATTGTTGCTGTCTTATTTAAAGTCCAACTTAAAGGTTATGATTTAAGTTTTCTTCCTCCAATATATGCGGGAATCAATGGTTTAACTGCTTTTTTTCTAATTGCTGCATTGTATGCAATTAAAAGTCACAACATGTCATTACATAGAAAATTGATTCGGCTTTGCCTATTACTTTCTTTGCTTTTTTTAGCGGGATATGTTGCCTATCACATGACTTCTGAGCCAACGGTTTTCGGTGACTCAAATCACGACGATGTTCGAGATGCAGAAGAATCCATTGCGGTGGGAAGCATGGTAGGGTTCTATTATTTTCTCCTGGTCTCTCACGTTTTGCTCAGTATAATCGTTGTTCCTCTAGTTCTCTTTACCTACTTATTTGCTTGGCAAGGAAATTACGCTCGTCATAAAAAATGGACAAAGATATCTTTCCCTATTTGGTTATATGTTGCTATTTCTGGGGTGATTGTCTACGTGCTGATCAGCCCTTATTATGGATAGTACGGCTTTCCTTTTCGGAATTGATGCCCTTCTCGCTTCGGATCCTTCTTGGAAAACGCATAGAATTGGTCTTCTAACGAATGATGCTGCACGAACACAAAATGGAGAAAAATCAAGAGTCGCCTTACTAAAGCAGAATTATCAACTTGTTCGCCTTTTTTCTCCTGAACATGGAATGAAGGCACAAGGAAAGGATGGCGCATGGATGCCTCATCAAATTGACGAAATCACAAAATTACCCATTGTAAGTCTTTATCAGGAACAACAGCAGGTAAATGATGAAAACATTGATGATTTAGATGTTTTAATGGTTGACCTTCCAGATGTTGGTGTTAGATTTTACACTTACCTCTGGTCCATGACCTATTTTATTGAGGCTGCTGCGAGAAAAAAAAAGAAAATTGTCATTCTTGACCGTCCAAATCCGTTGGGAGGAGCAATCAATAAAAGCGAAGGGCCTATGCTGTCCAACAACTGCTCAAGTTTCATTGGACGATTTAATATCCCAGTTACGCATTATTGCACCTTAGGAGAACTTGCTCATTATTTCAATAAAACCGAGCGTTGGGATGCAGACCTATTTATTATCCAATGTCAATGGAAAAGAGAAAACACTTATGAGGATTGGGGTATTCCTTGGGTTTCCCCGTCACCCGCACTGGTCAATTTCAAGGCAACACTTCTTTATCCCGGGCTATGTTTTCTAGAAGCCACCAATTTTAGTTTTGGAAGAAACTCAGCACATTCTTTTCAATGGATAGGAAGTGAGGTCGTTGATATTAGCTCACTAGAATTTACATTCCCCGGCATTTCATTAAGTCCTCAAAAAATTTCAACCTCAACTGGGGAAACAATTGGATTAACTATAAGTCCTAACCCTGATTTCAATAGTCCTGTCTTATTTGGTTTGGAATTATTATTTCACCTAAACCAACAATTCAATAATTATTTTTCTTGGGAGCCATATCCAACACAGGCTAATCCTTCTGGAGAAAACCATTTAGAATTACTCCTTGGGATTCCAAATGCAAACCACTTGTTGTTATTAGACCAAAAAGCATTTAGAGATCAAACGAAATCGCTTTTATCCACAAATTGGGAAGAAACGATTAGGCCTTATTTGCTGTATTTTTAAATCGGTTTTTCAATCCCGATTTTATCATCATTGATGAATATCGGCCTTTTAAGAAAGGTGTATTCTTCCAAAATTAGACGTCGAAAATCCAAATCCCCTTTTATGGATTCACGTATCGATGGGTCTTTAAACTTGATGGCACGTTTGTTAAACAAGGCCTCGTAACTTCCAACATACTCGGCAAGGTTGTCTAATATTTCCGGAGAAATGTGTTTGATTTTAATGTCTACTTGTTCGTAATCACTACTGTTTTCCAACGAGGACAAAATTCTTCTGCATTTATCGCAAGTGGAAAGGAAGTAAAGACGTTTCATTAACAATATTCGTCGTAAGCCGCCTGCAGATTAGCCGCAATCATCTGTGCACTTCCACCTTCGATATGATGCCTCTCCAAAAAATGAACTAAATCTCCATCTTTAAATAATGCAATGGAAGGAGAAGAAGGAGGATAAGGTAAAAAATACTTTCTCGCTTGAGCAACTGCCTCACCATCAACACCGGCAAACACGGTGGTTAACTTGCTTGGTTTCTTATCATGTTGAATGGAAAGCTTTACTCCAGGTCTCATATTTCCTGCTGCGCAACCACAAACGGAATTAACCACAACCAAAAGGGTTCCTTTTGTGTTTTCAATTGCTTCATCCACTTGGGATGGTGTCAATAACTCCTCAAAACCTACATTAACAAGGTCTTCTTTCATGGGTTTTACTAAATCTGCTGGATACATATTTTACTTTTTTTCAAAGTTACGCGATAAAAGCAATCCTAACTTTTAATTTTCCTTAATTTTTTGCTTTTTCAGCAACTCTATGAGTTTGTCTTCTGACACCATATAAAACTTAACTCCTTTAGACAATCCCTCATTATTGGGATAAGGGTAATTCCCTTTAGCGGGAATAAAGTTTTCGCGTTGATAATGCTCGTCCCAGTAGCTTAAAAACTCACTTGCATTTCTCATGTTTTTGGCTTGATCTACGATTGCCATACAGTATCTATCTGAATAAACACCATACTGCGCACCATTGGTGTTTTTCCAAAGTTCTCTTTTTGAATTACCACTAAGTGTTTTTGTAGCAGAAAAAGTGGAGTTTTTTAAAATTAAGAACTGTTGGTTGCGCATTGAATCGTTTGGCTGAAAAAACTCAACCTGATTGATGTTAAATTGATTTTTGAGTTGTGATTGTCTGTCTTCATTTAACCCCGAAAGGTAATAAGAAAAATGGGCGTCAAATAAATCCCACGTGTCTCGATCCGGAGAGGCCCACAAAAAACC
>CAZLVX010000059.1:0-3955 GCA_964562965.1 uncultured Lishizhenia sp. | reverse complement strand
CTAATTCCGCTGTTTTTTGTGAACTCCGAAAAAAGCGCAGTGTCACCGGGTTTTAAATAGTCTGAGGCGATGACGAGTTGTTGGTTGGAAAATGGGCTTGCTTCTTCAATAGCACATCCGCAAAGACACAAAAAAATCAACCCAATTAAAATAGAAACCGCTTTCATATTAATTTATTCGAATTGAGACTTCCATTTCAAATAATGCCACCACTTCACCTAACGTGTTTTTTGCCTCAACTGGCAAAGTAAAATTAACGCGAGAATTTGAATGTAATGCCTCCTCCATTTTCTCTCGAATATATTCTCCTTTGACACACGAAAAATCCACATGAGATTCTGGTCTTTTTAAAAAATTTCCTTTGGCGCTTTTAAAGGATAACCCCACTTTCTTTCCGATCCTTTCGCTGTGGTAATAAACAAATAATCCCGCCGCCAAATCAGCACCTATATTTAAAGCGCCAAAATACATGGAGTTTAGGTGGTTTTTTGTTCTTCTTCTGAAGGGAATTCTTATCAGCATTTCATTATCATTACAGCGAACTATTTTCGGTCGAACGTAATGAATCATTGGGATTTTAAAAAAACCTAATAAAAACAACTTCCAACGCATTTTTGATAAACTCACCTCTTTCATCCGCCAGTAAGTTTTTTTATTTCATTCAGTTTCATTAAAGCTTCAACCGGAGTAAGGGTGTTGATGTCGATTCCAATTAGTTCTTCATGAATTTGCTCCAAAACGGGATCATTCAATTGGAAAAAACTCAACTGCATATTCGATTGGTCTTTAGGGCTTGATTTTTCTTTCTTTGCGTTGGACAACCCTGTATGCGTGTGCTCCAAATCCCTTAAAACCTCTTCGGCTCTTTGCACAACCAGCGGAGGCATTCCTGCCATTTTTGCAACATGAATACCGAAGGAATGATGAGATCCTCCAGGTTGTAATTTTCTTAAAAACAAAACGTTGTTTTTTGATTCCTTAACAGAAACATTGAAATTCCGAATACGTTCAAAATGCTTGGTCATTTCATTGAGCTCATGATAATGCGTAGCAAAAAGTGTCTTGCATTTCGCTTTTGGGTATTCATGAAGATATTCCGCAATAGCCCAGGCAATTGAAATACCATCATACGTGCTTGTTCCTCGGCCGATTTCGTCTAAAAGTATTAAGCTTCTTGAGGACATATTGTTGAGAATACTCGCAGTTTCGTTCATTTCCACCATAAAAGTAGATTCTCCTGAAGAAATATTATCGCTAGCGCCAACGCGTGTAAATACTTTGTCGGTCATGCCCAGTTCCGCAGCATCCGCCGGAACATAAGACCCCATTTGGGCCATAAGAACGATTAGTGCAGTTTGCCGTAGTATCGCACTTTTACCACTCATATTGGGGCCGGTAATCATTATAATTTGTTGAGATTCATTGTCCAAAAAAACATCATTTGGGATGTATTCTTGTCCTACTGCCAGCCTTTTCTCTATTACCGGGTGTCTCCCGTTTTTAATATCAATGCTGTAGCCATCATTTAATGTCGGCTTACAATAATTGTTTGCGCTAGCAACTGCCGCAAAGGAAAGCAGACAATCCAATTTGGCAATTGCACGGGCATTTTGTTGAATTACCGCCACATATGACGACATGTCTAAAACCAATTGTTGAAACAATGTTGTTTCAATTGAAAGGATTTTCTCCTCAGCTCCTAAAATTTTAGCCTCATACTCCTTCAGTTCTTCGGTGATATAACGCTCTGCATTTACGAGTGTTTGCTTTCTAATCCAATCTTGTGGAACTTTATCTTTGTGTGTGTTTCTTACTTCAATGTAATAACCAAATACGTTATTAAATGAAATTTTTAAACTCGGAATACCTGTGCGATCAGCTTCTTGGTTTTGGAGTTTTTCTAGATAATCCTTCCCGACAAACGATATGTTTCTCAACTCATCTAATTCAGCACTAACGCCATCAGCAATCACTTTTCCCTTACCTATTTGTGCTGCAGGGTCTTCTTGTAAATAATTGGTAATTAGCGCGACAAGCGGTTCACAGGCATTTAATTGTGCGTTTAATTCTGAAATAGGTTTGTGGTTATTGCTTTCCAATAATTTCTTGAGTGGAGGTAAATGGTGAAGTATTCGCTTGAGATGTGCTATTTCGCGGGGGTTTATTTTTCCAACTGCCACCTTTGATATAATACGTTCCAAATCCCCAATTTCTCGAAGTCTTTGAGTTAATTCAAATTGAACCTCCTGATGCGTATATAAGTAGTCCACAATATCTAATCTTTCTTCCACTGCAGCCCGGTCCTTCAATGGTAATACCAACCAGCGTTTTAACAACCTTCCTCCCATTGGGGTGACGGTATGGTCTAAAATATTTGCCAGCGTAATTGCATTTTCATTAACTGAAAAAACCAATTCTAAGTTCCTAACTGTAAAACGATCCAACCACACATATTTCTCTTCTTCAATTCGCGAAAGCGCTGTAATATGTCCAAGCTTCGTGTGTTGATTTTCATTTAAGTAATGTAAAATCGCTCCTGAAGCAACAATTCCTTCTTCTAACCCTTCTACACCAAAACCTTTTAGCGAGGTGGTCCCGAATTGTTTTGTTAAAATTTCGAGCGCAAAATCGGTGGTAAATACCCAATCCTCCATTCGAAAGGTATAAAATTGGTCTCCAAAAACATCTTTAAATTCCTGAGTTTTGTTTTTTTGAAAAATCATCTCTGTGGGCTCAAAACCACTAATTAATTTTTCTATGTATTCCAAATCCCCTTGGGCAACCAAGAATTCACCTGTGGAAACATCGAGAAAAGAAACACCAATCGTCTTTTTTCCAAAATACAGGGCACACAAAAAATTATTTTTCCCTTGCTCTAGCACTTGGTCGTTAAAGGAAACGCCAGGCGTAACTAGCTCGGTGACTCCTCTTTTAACTATGGTTTTGGTCATTTTTGGGTCTTCCAATTGGTCACAAATCGCCACGCGCTGACCAGCACGAACCAACTTTGGCAAATACGTTTCAAGAGAATGATGCGGGAATCCTGCTAATTCAATTTCCGCCGCGACACCATTTTTCCGCTTGGTTAATATGATGCCTAAAATTTTTGATGTTTTTATTGCGTCCTCACCAAAGGTTTCATAAAAATCCCCAACCCGAAAAAGTAAAAGCGCATCGGGGTGTCTCGCTTTGATTTGATTGTATTGCTTCATCAAAGGAGTTTCTGCGTAACCGGATTCTTTTGCTTGTTTTGTCAATAGATATTTTTTGCGACCTAAAGATACTTATTTCTGTCCTGTCCTTATCGCCTTTTTTACTGCTGTTCAAAACTTCTTTATTCAATGTGACCTGTTGATAGTTTAAAGGCAGAAATACTGTTCTTACTCTGCTATTCATTATTTTTAACCTCATGAGAACTGTTTTGATTTTGCTGCTTTGCATAATTTCTAGTTTTACCCGAGCACAAGATATTAATTGTTTAGTGCTAGAGGAAGCTGAGCGGCAACATGGAGGCGGATATAATTGGTCAAGTACAGGAGTCTATCAAGACTTGATTCTTGGTCAACATAAATTTATGAGTAAAAGTAAGAGTGGTACCTATTGTTCCGGGTATACCTTTAATGTTGCTTTTGAAACCTTGAAGCGTCTTGATGTTCTTCCGGATAGTTTGAGTCCAAAAATTAAGCGATTTCAACATGTATGGTATGGCATACCTGCGGAAAGCATGGAGACACAATGTGTTATGGCTTTAGAGGAAATGGGATGGGGGTGTTCAAAATCTCTCAAGGAGGCATCACCGGGCGACTTTGTTCAGTTTTGGCGAAACAACAATTCTGGGCACGCTGTTATTTTCATCGATTGGATAAAAAATGAAAAATCAGAAATTATTGGTTTAACATACCGAAGTTCTCAAAAACAAACGAATGGGATTGGCGTCAGAACAGAACCCATTGGT
>CAZLVX010000058.1:0-12610 GCA_964562965.1 uncultured Lishizhenia sp. | reverse complement strand
CAGGTTGAATAGTAGCGTTTAAAACTTCAAAAACAAAATCATCAAGTTCCTCAATTAGTTTAGAAGTTACCTCATCTTTATCAGTACTAAGTGTAATTATACCCGCAAACGAAATCAAATTAATGTCAAAATCTTCGTGAACTTGTGTCAGTTGAAATTGTGACAGAAAAGCATCTATTGCATTTTCAGCACCTGAAAATCCATTATTTGCTATTGGACCAATAGATTCTTGAATTCCAATTATCTGAAAAGGAGCATTTGTTGTAGACTTTAAGGAATCACCAACCCTTGACTCACCACTTCTAGAAATATAAGGAATTGTGTTCAAATAGTCCGACCCGTGCTGAAACAAAAAATTCCCATGCTTACTTTTCATAAGTTCTAAGTTTTTCGAGAAAAAAATCCGGACACGCGATGGGTTTATTTATTTTTTTGTCAACAAAGACCAAGGTCGTGTCTGCCTCTGCAATTAATTTTTCTTGACATTCAATTCTGTAACTAAAAAATATTCGGGCACCTTCAATTTTATCAATGGCTGTATGAATGATTAATTCGTCATCATAAAATGCGGGATGTTTATATCGAATAGTTAAGGTGGAAACCGGAAGTAGTATTCCCATGTTTTCAAGTTCTTTGTATGCGAAACCCAATGTTCTGATGGCTTCAACCCTCCCAACTTCAAGGTATTGTGCATAATTCCCATAATAACAATATCCCATGCGATCGGTTTCACTGTATCGAACGCGTATTATGTGTGCATAGGAAAAAGAAAATTCCATGATCGATTTTATTAGATATATTTCTAAATTAAGTAAATAATCCTTATTTTGCGTAGAATTCGAAAGCGCTTCAAAAAAAACAAAAAAAAGTTGATACAAGTAAAAGATTTTAAAAAGTCAATAGCAAAATGACTTTTTTTTTAACTTTTTTATGTAAATATTTGTCACGTGAAATTAGAGCAGTGAACTTCAGTGTTTTCTGTTATTTCTTTCGAACAAAAACCTAAACAAAATTAAGTTAACTATGAGTAAAAGTCACGAAGGTGCTTGGGAGTCTTGTTTAAAAGTAATTAAAGACAATGTTCCTCTACAAGCTTACAAAACTTGGTTTGAGCCAATTGTTCCAGTCAAGCTGGAGAATGGTGTTTTAACAATACAAGTGCCTTCACACTTTTTTTACGAGTGGTTGGAGGAGCATTATATTACCCTACTAAGAAAAGTGGTGAAAAAAGAATTGGGCTCTGAGGGAAGTTTAGAGTATAGCATTGTTATGGAGAATAATGCAAAATCTGCTAGTCCTTATACTGTTAAAATTCCAGCGCACAATACAAACTCTTTGAGAAATGAGCCTGTATCAATGCCTATAAACGTTAACGAAAAACAAATTCGTAATCCGTTTATTATTCCTGGGTTGAAAAAAGTCAATATTGAGTCTAACTTAATTCCAGCTTTTACCTTCGAAAATTTTGTTGAGGGAGAATGCAATCGTTTGGCACGTGCTTCGGGTTATGCGGTAGCAAATAAACCGGGAGGTACTGCTTTTAATCCATTGTTGATTTACGGTGGGGTAGGACTTGGTAAAACTCATTTGGCACACGCAATTGGAATTTCGATTAAGGAGAATTACCCTAACAAAACAGTTTTATATGTGCAGTCTGAGAAATTTGCACATCAATTTATTGACGCCATCAAAAATCACACAACGAATGACTTTGTGCATTTCTATCAAATGGTAGATGTGTTAATAATAGACGATGTTCAGTTTTTTGCTGGTAAAGAAAGAACCCAAGATGTGTTTTTCTCAATTTTCAATCACCTACATCAAAACGGAAAACAAATAGTTTTGACTTCGGACAAGGCTCCTGTTGAAATGCAAGGAATGGAACAGCGTTTACTATCTCGATTTAAATGGGGATTGTCGGCTGATCTTGGAACGCCAGACCTCGAAACAAGAATTGCCATACTAGAGAAAAAAATGTATGGTAGCGGAATTGAGCTTCCTCGAGAAGTTGTGGAGTATTTGGCATATTCCATAAATACAAACGTGAGAGAAATTGAAGGTGCACTGAATACATTGCTTGCTCAGGCATCTCTAAATAAAAAGTCAATTACTCTTGAGTTGGCTAAACAAATGGTTGATAAGTTCGTGCGTAACACTGCACGTGAGGTTTCCATTGAATATATTCAAAAGGTAGTCTGTGATTATTTTGATTTGCCAATTGAAATGCTGAAATCAAAAACACGTAAACGGGAAGTAGTACAAGCACGACAAATATCCATGTATTTCTCTAAGAAAATGACTAAGTCATCATTAGCCAACATCGGAGCGCATTGTGGAGGAAAAGATCATGCAACGGTGTTACACGCGTGTAGAACAGTTGTTAATCTTTCAGAGACGGATAAACAGTTCCGTCATTATTTAGAGGAATTGGAGAAAAAGCTCACTATCCAATAGTAATGCATATCTTAATGGTCTGCTTGGGGAATATTTGTAGATCCCCTTTGGCAGAAGGAATCTTGAAAAAAAAACTAGAAGAGCGCTCTCTATCATGGGTTGTTGATTCATGTGGCACAGCCAATTATCACATCGGTAAAGCACCTGATAAACGTATGATTCAAACCGCAGCCTCGTATAATACAGATATTAGTCAATTAAAAGCGCGACAATTTTCTTTAGCCGACTTCGAAAAATTTGATCTTATTTTTACAATGGATAAAAATAACTTTGAAGATGTACAGAGATTAGCAATAGATAATGAGCAACGTCAAAAGGTCCGGTTACTTCTAAATGAATGGAAACCTGGGCTTGATTTAGAGGTTCCAGACCCATATTATGGTACAACAATGGACTTCATTAACGTATATGAACTTTTAGATGAAGCGCTTGATTCAGTAATAAATAATTGGGATGCCAAAAAATAAAGGAGTTTTATTCTTAATACCAAATACCCTTGGAGGAGAATCTTTAACGGATATTATTCCTCAAGGTGTAATTGAACGTGTTTCTTCATTGCGAACTTTTGCAGTAGAAGAAGTGAAATCAGCACGGCGTTTACTTCGTAAAATGGACCGTTCTTTTCCAATTGATGACTGTACTTTTCATATTCTTTCGAAGCAAACAAAGGAGTCAGATCGCATGGATATGTTGATGCACCTCGTCAATGGCACTGATGTTGGGGTAATTTCCGAGGCAGGATGCCCAGGGATTGCGGATCCAGGTGCTGAACTTGTTAGTCTTGCCCATTCTCAAAGTTTAAAAGTACTACCTCTCGTTGGACCGTCCTCTATTTTTATGGCGCTCATGTCTAGTGGATTTTCAGGTCAAAAATTCACATTTCATGGTTATTTGCCAAAAGAAAGAAAAGACCGCATTAAACAACTCAGAGATTTTGAGATGGATTGCAAAAGAAATGGAACCACTCATATTTTTATGGATACACCATTTAGAAATATGAATGTTTTAGATGACCTACTCAATGAGTTGGGTGATTTTACTTATATATGCATTGCTAGTAATATTACGCTCCCAAGCGAGTCTATTCAAACAAAAACTGTTTTGGATTGGAGAGAACAAGCTTATGATCTCAATAAAATTCCTGTTATTTTTATTATTGGTAAACCCCAATGAATGAAAATTTTGATTTTTTAGTCAGAAAAGATATTACGTTCCTTAATTTCGGATCTTTCGGATCATGTCCAAAAGAAATATTTTCATTCTACCAGGGAAAGCAACTTGAACTTGAATCTCAACCTGTATCCTTTATTGTTGAAGAAGGAATTCACCAATTAAATAATGCGCGAAAATCACTTGCTAAATATCTGAATTGCGATCATGACGATTTGGTTTTTGTTACGAACCCATCCTATGCGATCAATACGATAGCCAAATCTTTACCACTGAATAAAGGTGATGAGGTACTTTCTACGAATCTCGAATATGGCGCATTAATTCGTACTTGGAATTATTATTGCGAAAAGAAAGGAGCAAAATTTGTACAGCAGTCAATTCCGTTACCACTGTCAACAGTCGAAGAGGTAGTAGATGCATTTTTTAGTGGTTGTAATAAAAGTACCAAGGCCATATTTATAAGTCAAATTACAAGTTCCACAGCCCTAATCCTTCCTGTTGCCGAAATTTGTATAGAAGCAAAAAAGAGAGGGTTACTTACAATCGTGGATGGAGCTCACGTTCCTGCTCACATTTCTCTAAATTTACATGAATTAAAAGCTGATATCTACACGGGAGCATGTCATAAATGGATGATGGCACCAAAAGGGGCTTCCTTTTTATTTGCTTCCAAAAATGTACAAGAATGGATAGATCCCTTACTCATAAGCTGGGGTTTTCAAACAGAAAATCCGTCGAGTTCTAGGTTTATTGATTACCATCAAACAGCAGGGACTCGAGATTTTAGTGCATTTTTAACAGTGCCTTTTTGTATAGATTTTATGAAAAGACATGATTGGGAAAAAGTATCCAGAATAAATAAAGAAATGACCATTGAATGGGCTAATCGACTGAAAGACAGATTTAAATATAATTCTATCTCTCCAATCAATGATACTTTTTTGGGACAAATGTTTGCGATTCCCATACAAACTACCGACTCTTTAAAATTAAAGGAAATCTTGTGGGTAAAATTCAAGATAGAGATTCCAGTGACACAAATGGAAAATAGAAATTTCATTCGTTTCTCCATTCAGGCTTTTAATGATTGGGATGACTACGCTGCACTTGAAACTGCATTGATCGATCTACAAAAATCAGAAATCATTAAGTTTTGTTGATTTTTTGTTAAATTAGACTCATGAGCCTCTCGTTTCGTTTGTTATTATTAGTACTGATTCCTTTTAACTTTTTTATTTTATCACAAGGTAAGATTGAAGACTTCAAAAATTCTCTTAGAAACAAAAACTTTGATCAACAAGTTAGTTTAATTGAAAAGGAGCTAAACAACGTTCGTTATCAAGATCAAAGCTCATTTGAGTCTTTACTCAGAATACTAGAGGAGTTACCATCCGAAAAATTGTCAAAAGAAATTCGGCGTATTAAAACTTGTTCATTAATTGAGGGCTATCTTGTTTTAGGACAGTCAAATAAAGCACTTACGCTAATTTCAAAAGAGATTGTTGATAAGAAACAGGAGCTAAATGAACGAGAAGAAGCATTATTTCTGTGGTATATTACACGTGAAGGATTGAATCACGAGAAAACATTATCCTTGTCAATTCAACGATTAAATAAGGCAAAGAAAACAAAGGATATCAATAGAATTTATGAGGCGTATAGAGGTGTTTCATTTGTTTATTTAATGAAAGCAAATGCCGATTCAGCTATTTATTTTTCGGGATTGGCAACCTCGGAGGCAAAGCGTCTTACTAATAAGACGAAGCTAATGGAATCTATGCGATACCAAGCCAAGGTTTATCATTATTTTGAAAATTATCAAGAGGCAGTAAACAAAGAATTACAAATGATTCAACTTGCCATTGAAAACGACAATGATTATTTTAGGGCATATGGATATTTGGATATTTCCAGAATTTCAATTGAACTTCAAAATTATTATCAAGCAAATCAATACATTGAACGCGCGAAAAATTATTTTAAAAAGATAAACGACCAAAGAGGAGAGCTAATTGCCTCAATTTTTGAAATACAAAATGATTATTTACAGGGGAAGGAAGTTAATGTTCCAGGACTACTCGCGCTCCGCTTAAAAGTTGAACAATATAATGATCAATTAAGTACAGCCCTTATTAAAATGGTCATTTCTGTTCATTATTCAAATCAAAAGAATTTTATTCAGTCAAATCAGGAACTAGAGGAGGCTTTGAGTATATTAAAAGGCAGGGAAGATGAGAAACTGAACTATTTTATTAACAAAAGGATAGCTATTAACTACATTGAACTTCGCAAAATAGACAAAGCAATTTTCCATCTTAATTATACACTTCCTCCTTTTCAAACGAAAAACTTGTTGATTGCAGAATCATATCTAATTAGGGCAGATTTGGAACGCAAAAGAAATAATACAGAGGGAGTTTCTTTTTATCAAAATAAATATATCGAAGTCGCAAGAGTTAACGAGAAAGAACAATTTTCTAGGACTGTAGAGCAATTAACGGAAGGAAATCTAAGGGAGGAAAGAGAAAAATTAATTGAACAACAACAAGTAAGGCTATTAGAGGAACAAAAAGAAAAGGAACGTATAGCTTTTCAAAAAGATAGACAAGTTATAATTGGAATTGCCATAGGTATTTTAATAATTATGATTGTTTTAATTGTTGCAATTCGTCTTCGTGCTCAACGGTCTAAACAAAAACAGCGAGAAGCAGAAATGTCTCAATCGTTATTAAGATCTCAGATGAATCCTCACTTTGTTTTCAATGCCATGTCTGTAATTCAAAGCTATATTTATGCAAATGATCCTGAAAAATCTTCTCGTTTTTTAGTGAATTTTTCAAGATTGATGCGCTTGATTTTAGAAAATTCCCCTAAAGAAATGATTCCTTTGGAATTAGAATTTGAAATTTTAGATAAGTATTTGAATACTCAAAAAATGAGATTTGAAGACCGGTTTACATATGAGTTGAATTTTGACGAGGAACTACTTTTTTCAAAAGCATTAATACCCCCCATGATTGCCCAACCGTTTGTTGAAAATGCAATTGAACATGGTCAACTACATACCGTTGAAGGTGGTTTAATCACTGTTTCGGTTAAAAAATTAGATAATTTATTAGAGATTATTGTTCAAGATAATGGAGTGGGTAGAAAAAAAGCTTCAAAAACTAAAAAAATTAAAGGCCACAAAAGTATGGCAATTGATATTACGCGCGAACGAATAGCAATTCTTAATCGTAAATATAAGGTCAATGGGCTCGTTGAAATTACAGATGCGATGACAAATGAACGGGGCACCAAAGTTAGAATTTTGCTACCACTGAAATTTGATGTAACTTAAACCAAGTTTTTGCACCATGAAGAAAATACTAATTATTGATGACGAAAAACCTACAAGAGAGTTAATCAAAAGAATGATTGATTCATTTGGTTTCGATGTTGAGATTTTTATCGACGGGGAAAATGTCAAAAGTGGGGTAGAGTCGATTCATCGAATTCAACCTGATTTAGTTTTTCTAGATATTCAAATGCCAGATGGAAATGGTTTCGATGTACTAAAGTCTGTCGATCAAATTAACTTCGAGGTTATTTTTATTACGGCATTTCAAGAATATGCCATTCAAGCTATTAAATTCAGTGCACTTGATTATATTTTAAAACCAATTGATGCCGAAGAATTAAGACAGAGTTTATCAAATGCATTAAACAAGCTTAATGAAAAATCAGATGAAAATGTTTTTCAGGCTTTGCATCATAATATTCAACCACAAAATAAAAGGAAGCTTGTTCTTAAAACTCAAGAAAGTAATTATGTAGTAGATATCGAGGATATTATCAGATGTGAATCAGATAAGAATTATACTTTTTTCTATCTAAAAACAGGTAAGAAAATATTGGTCTCACGAACATTAAAAGATTACGATATTTTACTTTCTCCTTTCCAGTTTTTTAGAGTTCAACAATCACATTTAGTAAATCTGAATTTTGTGGATCGTTATGATAAGCAGGATGGAGGTTCTGTAATTATGAAGGACGGAGCTTCTATACCGTTATCACCTGTTAAAAAAGATCAATTCTTTAAGATGCTCGAGAATCTTTAAGCAAGAGCAACTCGTAAATCTTCAATCAAATCATCTGCATCTTCAATTCCTACACTTAACCTAATTAGAGAATCAACCACGCCACTTTTTTCTCGAATTTCTTTAGGTATCGATGCATGTGTCATAGTAGCAGGATGTCCGATAAGAGATTCTACACCCCCCAATGATTCTGCAAGTGCAAATAAGTGAACTTTTTTTACAACAGTAAGGGCATCCTCAAGGTTATTTCCTTTTAAAGTAAATGAAATCATACCACCAAAGCCACGCATTTGTTTCTTTGCTACTTCGTGATTTGGATGTGACTCAAATCCTGGCCAATAAACCTTATCAATTTTAGGATGATTCATTAAATAATGAGCTATTTTTTCGCCATTTTCACAATGACGTTGCATTCTAAGGTGTAAAGTTTTAATTCCTCTAAGCACAAGGAAGGAATCCATTGGGGCTGTAACAGCTCCTGATGAGTTTTGAATTCGATACATTTCCTGTGCAATATCCTCACGAGCGGTAACCAAGGCTCCCATTACCACATCCGAATGCCCTCCCAAATATTTAGTCACTGAATGCATAACAATATCAGCTCCCAAGTCGAGCGGGTTCTGCAAATATGGAGTTGCGAATGTATTGTCTACTGCCAACCAGGCACCAGCACGTTTTGCTATTTTAGACATTGCCTCGATGTCAACAATGTTCATCATTGGATTTGTTGGAGTTTCAACCCAAATGAGTTTTGTTTTGCCGTTTACAAATGATTCTACATTTGAGCTATCTTGCATATCTACAAAATGAAAAACAATTCCATATTTTTCGAAAATAGTTTTGAATATACGATAGGAACCACCGTAAAGATCATTCGTTGAAATAACCTCATCTCCTGGATTTAACATTTTGATGACGCAATCGATAGCGGCGAGACCAGAACCAAAGCAAGCGCCAAATTTTCCATTTTCAATCGCAGCAATATTTTTTTCAAGAGCATGTCGAGTGGGATTCTGTGTTCGTGAATATTCATATCCTTTATGATTGCCAACACCATCTTGAACATATGTCGAAGTTTGATAAATTGGTGTCATAATCGCACCGGTAGACTCATCAGGATGAACACCTGCATGTATGGCTTTTGTTCCGAATTTCATGGTAATTATATTAAAGAACAAATGTAACTAAATTAAGGCGATTCGTTCTCCGAGGTAATTGAATATTCACTTAAAATAGCACGAAATGAAATTGTTCATCACTCTAATCTCCCTAATTTGCCTTAATTCAATTCACGGGCAGTATAGCTTTTCTGTTAAAGCACTAAACGAAATTGACATGGATACAAAGGAAACCGTCTCTGCAATTGCAGTTAATCAACTCTTTAATTTTTCTCTGACGGATGGGTTTATGATTCATAATTTAGTTGATGAAGAAGGGAATATTGAAGACAGTCAATTTTATAAAATCATTAAAAAAGAAGAAAAGAATAACATTATCTTCCTTTCATGTGAGTCAGGGGTTTCAGGAAACGTCTATCAGTATTTTATAAGTGAAGACGAAGAAAATGGAACTCAATTATTTCAATACTTAGAAGAAAACACGATTTATCAAATGGAGGGTAAATCAAGTCGTTGTAAAACTTTTAAGCAATAGACAATTCCACTTCTGGGTCCCAAAAAACTGACTGAAAATTTAAGATTTGGTCGTTAACCACTTCAATTCCTTCGATAATTAACAACTCTTCCATTTCAGATGGGGAGTTAAAGTGCATTTTTCCGGTTAATAAGCCCTTTCGGTTTACAACGCGATGAGCAGGTATTTCTTTGTTTCCGTGTGAAGCGTTCATTGCCCAACCAACCATTCGAGAAGAACTTTTTGTGCCGAGATAGTTGGCTATAGCACCATAGCTCGTTACTCTTCCTTTCGGAATTTGTTTAACTACTTCATAAACAAGGGCGAAGAAATCTTTATTTTTATCCGAAATTTTCATTTGAGCTACAAATTTATGAAAGGATTTTACACGATAATATTGTTGGTTATTTCGAATGTTTTTATGACACTTGCTTGGTATGGTCATTTGAAATTTGACGGGGATAAAAAATGGTCAAGTATGGGATGGTTTGCACTCGTTTTAGTAAGTTGGGGATTGGCTTTTTTTGAATATTGTGTGCAAGTGCCAGCAAATAGGATTGGTTATAAAGCTTTTGGGGGACCTTTTTCTTTAATGGAGTTAAAAGTAATTCAGGAGGTTATCACGTTATTGGTGTTTTTAATATTCACATTTATTTTCTTTAAATCAGAAGAAATTAAATGGAATCATTTTGTAGGATTAGCCTGCCTCGTAGGCGCAGTTTATTTTATTTTTAAAAAATAAAAAAGGCGGACAATTCCGCCTTAATATGAAGTTTAAATAAATTTATTTCCCTTCGTGTTGTTTCATGCACATCTCTCTTTCTTCAGGAGTACATTTCAACGAATCACACATTTTAGCACATTCTTCTTTTGACATGTTTGCGCATTTTGACATATCACATTTTTTACCTGAATCATTCGTGTGACAAGTTTTTGAAGTGGAACAACACGCTTTGTCTTTACCATGACACATTTCTTTATTTGTAGCACAATTGTTATGTCCAGATTTTGTGTCATTTCCATGACCGTCCCCTAAAATTGGCGCAATTACCAAACCAACCAAGCATGTGAGTTTGATTAGAATATTCATAGATGGACCAGATGTATCTTTGAAAGGATCACCTACAGTATCTCCAGTGACAGCTGCTTTGTGAGCATCTGAACCTTTAAAAGTCATCTCACCATTAATCATCACACCGGCTTCAAATGATTTTTTTGCGTTATCCCATGCTCCTCCTGCATTGTTTTGGAAAATTGCCCAAAGAACACCAGAAACAGCAACTCCGGCCATATAACCGCCAAGAACTTCTGCACCCAATTTCATGTCTCCTGAAATAAAACCAGTACCTAAACCGATTAAGAGTGGAGTAATGATAGTCAATGCACCAGGAATCATCATTTCTCTTAAGGCAGCCTTTGTAGATATTTCTACACATTTACCATATTCAGGTTTTCCAGTACCCTCCATAATGCCTGGTATTTCTCGGAATTGGCGGCGAACTTCCATAACCATATCCATTGCTGCTTTTCCGACGGATTTCATTGCTAATGCAGAAAACACAACAGGGATCATTCCCCCAATAAATAGTGCTGCAAGCACAGGAGCTTTAAAGATGTTAATTCCGTCAATACCTGTAAATGTTACATAAGCAGCAAATAAAGCAAGTGCAGTCAAGGCAGCAGAAGCAATTGCAAATCCTTTTCCAACAGCAGCCGTTGTGTTTCCAACAGAATCCAATACATCCGTACGTTGGCGCACCTCTTTAGGCAACTCACTCATTTCCGCAACTCCACCAGCATTATCTGCGATTGGTCCGAATGCATCAATAGCTAATTGCATAGCAGTTGTTGCCATCATGGCTGAGGCTGCAATGGCCACACCATAAAACCCTGCAAGCGCATATGATCCCCAAATTGCGGCGGCGAATAAAATTACAGAAGAGAAAGTAGAAATCATTCCTGTTGCCAAGCCGGCGATGATGTTCGTAGCAGCACCAGTGGAGGAATTTTGAACAATATCCAAAACTGGCTTCTTACCAAGCGCGGTGTAATATTCGGTAAAATAAGAAATTAAATATCCAACTGACAATCCAACTAAGGTTGCATAGAAAACATTCATTCTGCTCACTTCAAGAATTCCTTCTCCAAAGAAATTCATTTTTAGTGTTTCTGGTAACATCCAAGTCACTAAGAAATATCCTGCTGCGGCAGAAATGAGAATAGATGATATATTTCCAATATTTAAAGCAGTTTGTACTTGTGCTTCTTTTGCATCATTACTTGAAATTCTCACTAAAAATGTTCCAATGATAGATGCAATTATTCCTACACCTGCAATCATTATCGGCAATAAAATAGGCCCCATTCCGTTGAAGGCATCTGTAAATTGCTTTCCGTTAGCAATAGACATATCCTGAATTATGTAATTTCCTAATACCATTGAAGCTAATACTGTAGCTACATAAGATCCAAATAAATCAGCTCCCATTCCAGCAACATCACCTACGTTATCTCCAACGTTATCAGCAATTGTAGCAGGGTTCCTCGGATCATCCTCAGGAATTCCAGCTTCAACTTTTCCAACTAAATCCGCTCCGACATCTGCTGCTTTTGTGTAGATTCCACCACCAACTCTAGCAAACAATGCGATTGATTCAGCACCTAATGAAAATCCTGCTAATGCCTCAAGTACCATGGTCATTTGATTGTAAAAATTACCATCCTCGGTTATCCATCTGCTTACAAAAACCATAAAAAACAAACTCAATCCTAAAACCGCTAAGCTTGCCACTCCAAGCCCCATAACAGTTCCTCCACCAAATGAAACATTTAATGCTTTTGGAAGTGAAGTTTTAGCAGCTTCTGTTGTTCTAACATTTGCGTCTGTTGCTATTCGCATTCCGATATTTCCTGCGACAGCGGAGAATACTGCACCCACAATAAAAGCGGGTACAATCATCCAATGGGTTGTTGGTACGACTAATGAGATTCCAAATAAGGCAGCTGATGCGATAATAACAAAAACAAGTAGAAGTTTATATTCTGCACTTAAAAAAGCCAATGCACCTTCTTTAATGTTCTTAGCAATTCCTTGCATTTTTTCGTCTCCGGCAGGTTGAGCTTTTACCCAAGCCATTTTAATAAACATAAATACTAAGCCAAGAATGGCTAATCCGATTGGTACAAAAATTAAATTTGATTCCATAATGAATTTGAATAGGTTAATTATAATTAGGGCGCAAAAGTAGTTTTTTCCGCCAACCTATGCAAAT
>CAZLVX010000057.1:0-12647 GCA_964562965.1 uncultured Lishizhenia sp. | reverse complement strand
ATATTTGAATCTTTGGGTTTGTAACATGAGTGGAGGGATTTTAGGTTATGCTCAGTTTCCAGGTGGTGCATCTGCTACTGATGGTGTTGTAATTGGATACACGTGTTTTGGAACCATGGGAACAGCCCAAGCGCCCTTCAATAAAGGAAGAACCGCTACACACGAAGTTGGTCACTGGTTGAATTTACGTCACATTTGGGGAGATGCCACTTGTGGAAGTGATTTAGTTTCTGATACTCCCGTTCACAATACATCAAATTATGGTTGTCCATCACATCCAAGATCGAACTCTTGCGGGACTTCAGCGGAAATGTTTATGAACTATATGGATTACGTGGACGATGCATGCATGCAAATGTTTTCTAACGGTCAGAAATCTAGAATGCAAGCGCTATTTGTATCTGGTGGAGCAAGAGCAAGTTTAGCGACTTCTCCAGGTTGTTCGGGTTCCACAGGAGGTGGCACCTCTACACCGGCATATTGTGCTGCTTCAGGAAGTAATACACAGTACGAATGGATTTCGAATGTTAAAATCAACACTATTAACAATACAACAACTGGTAGTGGAGGATATGCCAATTACACGTCGATTTCAACTACTGTTAACAAAGGTTCTGCTTACACGGTTACGTTAACTCCAACATTTGCTAGTACAGCATATACGGAGTATTTCAATGTTTACATTGATTATAATGGTGATTTAGATTTTGCTGATGCAGGTGAATTAGTTTATTCCTCTCCTGGAACAACGGCTGCGGTTTCGGCTTCAATAACCATTCCGACTACAGCAATCACAGGAAATGTAAGAATGCGTGTAATGATGAAAGATGGAGCCATAACA
The DNA here is from genome assembly GCA_964562965.1 of uncultured Lishizhenia sp. Taxonomy (GTDB): domain Bacteria; phylum Bacteroidota; class Bacteroidia; order Flavobacteriales_D; family Crocinitomicaceae; genus UBA952. The sequence continues at coordinate 11,806 of CAZLVX010000057.1, read as the reverse complement.
GGTCCATGCGAATCGTTTACTTACGGTGAAGTAGAAGATTACACACTTTCAATTCAAGCGGGAACTACCGGGACAACATGTTCTGCGCCAACTGGCATGTCAAATTCCAATGTAGGGACAACATCGGCTACAGTTTCTTGGACGGCTTCTTCAGGCGCTTCAAACTACACCTTGCAGTACAAAAAATCAACAGCTACCTCTTGGACTTCAGTATCAACATCCAATACTAGCTTTAATTTAACTGGATTATCCTCATCAACAACTTACAACTGGCAGGTAAGAACTAATTGCACTAGCGGAAGTAGTAGCTATGTTGCTGGGCCAAACTTCACAACGCAAGCAACAATTTCAACATCTTGTACTGATTCTTACGAAACAAATAATACACTCTCTGCAGCTAAATCTATTGCTGTAAATACAAATATATCGGCATTACTTAACACCAGCTCTGATGTGGATTGGTTTAAGTTTTCAAATACCTCTACAGCCAAAAATATTCGAGTGACATTATCAAATCTTCCTGCAGATTATGATTTGAGATTGTACAACAGCGCTGGTACATTGTTGTCAACTTCCGCAAATGGAGGAAATGCAACGGAACAAATCAAATACAATAATGCACCTGTTGGAACTTATTACATTCGTGTATATGGTTACAATGGAGCTTTTAATGCAAGTACTTGTTACACTTTACGTGCAGATATTTCGAGTACAGCTTTCAAACAAACCGAAGGTGCAGAGGAATTGAATTCCTTAAATGATAGTACGCTTGAACTGTTCCCTAATCCGACAAATGATGGTCATTTCTATGTGACACTGGAAAGTGAAGAGTTGGGTTCAGGTGATATCAGTATTACAGATGCGTCTGGTAAACTTGTTCAAAAAACATCAATACTGAAAGATGAGCAATTTTTCAAAACTATCGTAGATATTCAGTCGAATGGCTCAGGATTCTATTTTGTTACGATTAATTTGAATGGAAATAAAACAACTAAAAGAGTTGTTTATACCGGAGAATAAAACGTTTAAATAAGGGAGAGGCGGGATAATTCTCGCCTCTTTTGTTTTTTATCTATGTTTCGTTTGTAAATTTGTTACATGTCAGAAGAGGAATCATTCGACTATCGTGAACATGCTGCTCAATCTGGTGATCAAGAGTTGGATAAGGTACTCCGACCAAAATCATTAAGAGATTTTGCAGGTCAGCCTTCTGTTGTAGAAAATCTTGAAATATTTGTTCAGGCAGCCAAGTTAAGAGGCGAACCACTGGATCATGTGCTTTTACATGGACCCCCAGGACTAGGTAAAACGACTTTAGCAAATATTATTGCCAATGAAATGGGCGTTGGGTTTAAGGTTACAAGCGGTCCTGTGCTCGATAAACCAGGTGATCTTGCTGGGCTATTAACAAATTTGAGCGATGGAGACGTGCTCTTTATCGATGAAATTCATCGCTTAAGTCCTGTGGTGGAGGAGTATCTTTATTCCGCAATGGAAGATTATGTTATAGATATTTTACTTGATTCTGGTCCAAATGCACGAACCATTCAAATTAATCTAAATCCTTTTACACTAATTGGCGCAACAACAAGATCTGGTTTGTTAACGGCGCCTTTAAGAGCTCGCTTTGGCATTAATTCACGATTGGAATATTACGATGCCGAAACCTTAACTGCAATTGTGGAGCGATCTTCTTCGTTATTGGCTATTCCAATTGATAACGATGCTGCATTTAAAATAGCAAGTAGATCGAGAGGTACCCCTAGAATTGCAAATGCATTGTTGCGAAGAGTACGTGACTTTGCACAAATAAAAGGTTCAGGAAAAATCGATAACTCAATTGCTGAAATTGCCCTTAAAGCGCTAAATGTTGATTCGTATGGCTTAGATGAAATGGACATTAGAATATTAAGTACGTTAATAGACAAATTTCAAGGCGGACCAGTTGGGCTAACCACTATAGCGACAGCAATAGGAGAAAATGCAGGAACTTTAGAAGAGGTTTATGAACCATTTTTAATACAGGAAGGATTCATGATGAGAACTCCTAGAGGCCGAAAAGTAACCGAAAAAGCATACAAACATCTTGGGAAAGACTTTGGCTGGGTTCAAGGTGGTCTATTTTAGTTATGCGCGACATCAAACAGTTTATCAAAGAAAAAGCAAATTCGCTTGGTTTTTTTTATTGTGGGTTTTCCAAAGCGACATTTCTTGAGAACGAGGCCAGAAAGTTAGAAAAATGGTTGAATAAAAACTATCATGGCAAGATGTCATATATGGAAAATCATTTTGATAAGCGCTTAGACCCAAGGCTTTTGGTTGAAGATGCAAAAACGGTGATTTCTTTATTGCTAAATTATTTCCCAAAAGTAAAACAAATTAATTCTGAAGATGAAATCCCAAAAATTTCAACTTATGCCTATGGTGAGGATTATCACGCCGTCATCAAAGACAAGCTCAAAGAATTGATAAATGAAATAAAAGCCAATTTTGGTGAAATTAATGGTAGAGCTTTTGTAGATTCTGCGCCCGTGATGGATAAAGCTTGGGCAGAGAAATCAGGCTTGGGTTGGATTGGTAAAAATAGTAATCTCATACATCCAAAAGAAGGTAGTTTTTTTTTCATAGCAGAATTAATTGTTGATATTGAAATTACTCCTGATGGTCCAATTAAGGATTATTGTGGAACATGTACCCGATGCATTGATGCTTGTCCGACTGATGCGATAGTTGAACCATACGTTGTACGCGGAGATAAATGTATTTCCTATTTAACCATCGAGCTAAAAGACGAAATTCTTCCCAATGAGTATAAAGGAAAAATGGATAATTGGGCTTTTGGATGTGATATTTGTCAAGATGTTTGCCCTTGGAATCGATTTTCAAAACCCACATCTGAACCTCGTTTTAAGCCGAATGACAAACTACTGAATTTAACTAGTTTAGAATGGGAGCAGTTGACTGAAGAAACGTTTCATGAACTTTTTAAATTAAGTGCTGTTAAAAGAACTAAATTCAGTGGTTTAAAAAGAAATATTCAATTTATTAAAACCCACTAACATTCTATCTACATTTGCACTATGACGATGCAGGAATTGATTGAAGTAAAATATTCAGGCCAAGTAGACCAAACCATGGATTATGCTAAAGTAGCTGTTCAAACAATTGCAGTATTAATAGGTGGCTTGGTAATTTGGCGTGCGGTAATAGCCTATCAGCGTAGGCAACGTATTTCAAGAAGACAAAATTCATATTTTGAAACTAAATATTCCAAACACTGGAAAAAATAGGATTATGGAAAAAAATAAGGAAGCAATAATTATTGGAGCTGGTCTCGTAGGATCACTCTGGGCAGTTTATTTGTCAAAAGCGGGATATAAAGTTACGATCTACGAACGCAGACCAGATATACGAAAAGCGGAAATTTCTGCGGGTAAATCGATAAATTTAGCCTTGTCAGTTCGCGGATGGACAGCACTGGACGCGGTTGGAGTGGGGGATGAGATTAGAAAGATTGCTATTCCAATGTACGGTAGAATGATGCATGATTTAGAAGGTAATCTAACGTATCAACCTTATGGAAAAGAAGGACAGGCAATTTTTTCAGTTTCTCGCGGGAAAATAAATGCAAAGATGATGGACATCGCCGAAGAATTTGGAAATGCTACCATTCATTACAATCACGAATGTAAGAGAGTTGATTTAGAAAAGGGGATTGTTTTTCTTAAGAATACAATAACTGGCGAAGAATTTACGGATGAGGCACCGATTATCTTTGCGGCAGATGGTGCATTTTCTGCTGTTCGCTACAACTCAATGCAGAAATTAGATCGCTTTCAATATTCACAGAATTATATTGCCGATGGTTACCGTGAGTTACTCCTTCCTGCGAATCCGGATGGAACATACAAAATGGATAAAAATGCACTTCATATTTGGCCAAGAGGTCGATTTATGTTGATTGCATTAGCCAATGAAGACGGTTCTTTCACATGTACCTTGTTCATGCCACACGAAAACGATGAATTTTCATTTGATAAACTTAAATCAAAAGCTGATGTGGATCGGTTTTTCAAAACGGTTTTCCCCGATTTTTACGACATGATGCCGAATGTAGCGGAATCATGGGAAGATCATCCATTATCGAATTTAGCAATTATAAGATGTTTCCCTTGGACGAAAGGTAAGGTGGCCTTGATGGGAGATAGTGCCCATGCTACGGTTCCATTTTACGGTCAAGGTATGAACGCCGGATTTGAAGATTGTCGTGTACTCAATGGCTTAATGATGAAGCATAATGAAAATTGGGAAAAGGTTTTCGAGGAATACAGTTTAACGCGAAAACCTGATGGCGATGCTCTTCAGGATTTATCATTAGAAAACTACTATGTCATGCGTGACTATGTTGCTGATCCAGATTTCTTGTTGCGTAAAAAGATTGAAGCAAAATTTAGTGAGTTGTACCCAAATAAATGGTTGCCGTTGTATTCTCAAGTGACATTTAGCAATATTCCATACAGTGTGGCTTATAAACAAGGGCAAGTGCAAAATTCAATTATGGATGAGGTAATGGAATTGCCAAAAATTCACGATAATTGGGATTCAGACGAAGTCATGAACATCATGCGCGCTCGAAGTGAATCTTTTAATTTCGATATATGAGAATTTTAAAAATATTCCTCTTACTATTTCCATTTTCACTTTTTGCCCAAGGCGGATTTGTGAAAGGCAAAAAAGGAAACGATTATATTATTGTTACCAAAAACGGTTATCATTTTGCCGTTGGACCAACGTACACAATGACGAAAAAAACGGTAACTGGAGAATTAAGCGATAACAATGGTTCTAGAGGAACTTATTTTGTTGACCCGGCAGGTGGTGTGGGTTTTTTTGCTGAAGCCGGCCTTGTTCAGTTTCCAACATGGAAGGGAATACCAATTAAAGCACTTAAGAAGAGTAGAATCATGGATTATTGGGAGTTTGCTCTTGGATTCAGGCAACTTGCAGGTTCTGAATCCACCACAATACATTATAAAAATGCACTAGGTGAAATTTACGATACCATTTCTGCCTCCGGTAGTTTTCGAAATGGATTTCTGTATGGACGAGCTTCTGCACACTCGATTATTTTTGTTGGGAAAAAGAAAATTGACCAAGCAAGAAAATATTTTATTGATCAAAGCCTTGGATTTAATGTGGATTACTTGATGTTTCCGAGTGAACAAGCGTATGACGATCCTAATTTTGTTTCTCCTATTTCCACACGATATCATGCTCCGCTCGTTGCTCAATTTCATTATTCACTGGGATTCGGAATTCGGATTAATCGTGCTTGGATGTGTGTGCCAGGTGTTCACTTACCTCTAGTCGGTATTTACGAATGGAATAATTTTAGTCCTCGCTTAAATTGGTTTTCTTCAGGCTACTGGCCCATTCAAGGTCAGTTGAGGTTTATAAAATTATTTGAAAGAGCCCCGAAATGTGGTGCTTATGGAAATCCTGCCGATATGGATTTAGATAAGAAATTTAGATTAGGTCAATAAACCTTCCATTTTTTCTTCATTCTTTTCGGTAGTTTCTTTTTGAATCTTTTAAGGGTAGAATCCCTATCTGAAATGTTACCACACTTTAAAATATCTCGGAATACAACTTCATTATTTCGGAAGAAAATAAATTCAAAACTTACAGAAGTAGATTCGTCTCTGTATAATTTATAAATACTAGTTCTATTCAATATTTCGTCAAATCTTTCTTTGGATGTCGAAGGCTTAAAAGTGCGATCGTAACCCCTAACATTGATCACAACATACGTATCAAATCCTTTTCTTTTTAGTGCATTCTGAACACTGTCTTCTATTAAGACAAGCGCACTGCCACCTTGCTTAATGATGTTTTGAAGAGGTATTGATTTAATGCCTATCTGAGAAAAAATTTCCGTTACATTTACCTCTATGGCATAGCGATCTTCAGGTTTGTCGAATTGTCCAACAATTACGGCATTTTTTAAATCAAATTGCCCCCAACTTGCAAAAGATATTGCGAAAAAACTGAAATAAAACAAATACTTAGTCATAATTAGAAAATCTCTTTTGCAATAGTCTTTACCGAAGACGAGTTAGACATTGTATAATAGTGAATACAGGGAACCCCTGCTGCTTTAAGTTCTTTCGATTGATGGATTCCCCATTCAATTCCAACCTGTTCCGCAGCTTTATTGTCTTTACACTTTAAAAGATCATTCGCAAGTTCGATGGGGTAATCTATATGAAAGAATTTCGGTAGAAATGAAATATGAGAAAGCGTTTTGATTGGCTTTAACCCGGGAATTATCGGGATAGTGATTCCAATTTTTCTGCAAGCTTCAACAAATGCAAAATACTTAGAATTATCAAAAAACATTTGTGTTACAATGTATTCTGCACCGGCATCTACTTTTGCTTTTAAATTTTGCAAATCGAATTCGAGATTCATGGCCTCAAAGTGTTTTTCGGGGTAACCTGCTGCGCCAATGCAAAAATTGGTAGGTGCCATCTGAATATCATCCATCATATAGTTTCCATGATTCATTTCGGAAATTTGTTGAATGAGCTCGACTGCAAATTTATGTCCGCCTGGTTCAGATCTGAAAGTACTTTCAGTCTTGATGGGATCCCCACGAAGAGCCAATACATTATCAATACCTAAAAATTGCAGGTCAATTAGCGCGTTTTCTGTTTCCTCGCGACTAAAACCGCCACATATCAAATGAGGTACAGCATCTACATCGTATTTATTCATGATCGCTGCGCAAATCCCAACTGTTCCGGGTCTTTTTCTAACGGCAATTTTTTCCAATAGACCATGCTCCCGCTCCTTGTAGATGTATTCCTCACGATGATAGGTAACATTAATGAATTTTGGTTTAAATTCCATTAAAGGATCAATTCCATCGTAAATTGATTGAATACTCTTTCCCTTCAGTGGAGGTAAGATTTCAAAAGAAAACAAGGTTGCTCCCTTCGCGTTTGCAATATGATCAATTACTTTCATCGGTGCAAAGGTAACTCAAACCAAAAAAGAAAAAAAATTAATTAGCTTCTAGAATCGCTTGAGAAATAATATTAATTGCCTGATCAATTTCTGACTCTGAAATAGTTAAAGGCGGAGACAATCTAAAACTATAAGGATGTGATAAAAACCAAAACGTTATCACGCCATTCGCTAAGCAATTCGTGACAACTTTTTCAACCTTTTCAGCTGACTCCATGTCAAAGGCAAACATGTAGCCAATTCTCCTACTAGCCTTGATTCCTGGTAATGAACATATACTAGATTCCAGTTTTTTTCCAAGTCGTTCAACTTCAGCATAATTTATGTCATGAGAAAGAACATTAACAGCAGCAGAAGCGGCAGCAGCAACCACGGGATGACCGCCGAAAGTGGTAATATGACCTAACATAGGATTATTGGTGAAGACCTGCAATATTTCATGTGAAGAAACCAATGCTCCGATAGGCATACCTCCTCCCAACGCTTTTCCCAATGTTAAAATATCTGGAATAATATCATAGTGTTCAAAAGCGAACAATTTACCTGTTCTCCCCATTCCACATTGAATTTCATCAAATATTAAAAGCGCACCAACTTCATCACATTTATTTCGTAAGGCCTTCATAAAAGCTTTGCTTGGTATTCTTACACCGGCATCACCTTGAATCGTTTCGATAATCACCCCAGCACTTTTCTCGGTAATTTTGACCAATTCAGTTTCGTCATTCCAATGTAAAAATCGTACGTCTGGCAGTAATGGTCTGTATGCCATCTTTTTTGTTTCGTTACCAGAAATGCTTAGTGACCCATTCGTGCTGCCGTGATAAGAACCTCGAAAAGAAACGATTTCAGTTCTTCCCGTATACCGTTTGGCTAATTTTATGGCAGCTTCGTTGGCTTCAGTACCTGAGTTTACGGCATATACGCACGACAATTCAAGTGGCAAAACTTCTTTCAATGCGTTAGCTAAATTAAGTTGAGCATCTTGAATAAACTCACCATAAACCATGACGTGGAGGTGTTTATCCAATTGCTTATGAATAGCACTAATTATTTTTGGATGGCGATGGCCAACATTGTTGACAGCAACTCCTGAAATCATGTCTAAATATGGTTTCCCTTTTTTGTCATATATAAAAGAGCCTTCCGCTCGTTCAACCGAAATTAAAAAGGGATGTTCATTGGTTTGACCCAGATGTTCAAGAAAAAAATTTACTTCGTTCATTTTTTTAATAACTCAAGTAATGGGGAACCGGTCATAGCTCCGGGTCTTTGAAGATTCATTAAATGAACAAGGGTAGGGGCGATATCCGTTATTTCACATGGAGAAAAAATGTCCGTTTTTTTCCAAGTTTTTCCGTACCAAAGTAAAGGAACATGGGCGTCATAATTAAATGATGAGCCATGCGAAGTGCCTTGATGGGCTTTGGGAGAATCTGTGGTTTTGGTTAAATAACCTGGTTCTACCAAAAAAACCACGTCACCTGAGCGGTTGTAATCGAATCCTTTTCTTACCATTGTTTTCCATTCATCTTCAACACCTTTTTCTAGCATGAGCTCCTCTTTGGTATACACTGCTTTAATTCCAGGCCATTCCAGCAAAATTTTCTTCATTGTGTTAGTAATTAGTTGCAACGAATAATTCTCAGATTTAATAACGCTATGGTTTAGGTAAAAATGCTGATTTTCTTCAATTAAAATAAGTTCTTCTTTTATTCCTAAATCGGTTTTTAATGCCTCCTTTAATGATTGCTGAAGCTTTTCCATGTAAATGTATCCTCCCGGCAGATTTTTATCTATTAACATTTGCGGCACAGGAACCACTGCGTGATCGGCTGTCAAAAATACGACTAGATTCTTTTTTCCGACTTGTTGTTCAAGCTTGTCAATTAACCTTGCTATCTCTCTGTCGAGACGGTAATACATGTCTTCAAGTTCTCTAGAATAAGGTCCGAATGCATGTCCCGCAATATCCGGAGTTGAGTATGAAATTGCCAAGAAATCACATCCATTAGATTTACCTAACTTTTCATTGTCTAGTGCTGAGATGGCAACGTCTGTTAAAAGTGTATTTGCGAAAGGCGAGAGCGTAAAAACGGACATATTATTTTCCAATGATGGAAAATCGTAAGGGAAAACAGCTTTATTTTTTCCGGATATAATCACTTCGTATGGAGAATCGTCGTTGGATTCATACATGGTTTCATTTAAAAGAAGGTCCCATTTCTTTGAGTACGAGCTTGCGTTATTTACTGAATTGAATTCATTTAGCCATACTGGTAATTGAGCACTGTAAAAGCTACTTGTTATGAATTTTCCTGAACTGTAATCGTACCAAAAAGAACCATTACTCAAATGACCACCTGGAAGAATGGCTCCTCTATCTTTAATGGAAAAAGAAAAAACCTTAGATGTCGGATAAGTTAATTTCAATTGATCTGTTATTGTATAGGTTTTTAAATTTTTAGGTGAACAATTTCCTTCCAATGACGCAGTACCAATGCTTTTATAGTTTTCATCTGCCACGCAATTAATCGTTCGTTGCTTGTCATTGTCGTACCATTCGTTACCAATTATTCCATGATTGCTAGGAGTTGTTCCGGTATAAATTGATGCATGACCGGGTCCGGTGTACGTCGGAACGTAATTGTACAAAGTGTTCCTATAGTTGACTCCATGATTCAAAAAACGATTGAAACCATTCTTCGAGAAATTAGGCTGATACCGATACAAGTATTCGTAACACATTTGGTCGATAACTATCCCAACAACCAATTTAGGCTTCTGAGCTTTTATTGTTGAAATAGTGACAAGAACTAAAAATAAGGCGATCCATTTTCTCATAGGTCAAAAATACAAATTGCCATTTAATTTTTGGAAAAGATATAATTGCAACTAAATTAAATTTAACTTCGTCTTCATTAAAAATTAATATTATCAAAATGAAGATATTTACACTTTTCTATTTTACCGTTGCATTATTTTCAGTTAGTTTTTCCCAATGTATTGTAACAATAAATGCCGTTCCAGCTTCAGATTCTTTGACGTGTAATGGACAACTGACAGCTGTTGCTTCTGGACAAGCTCCGTACACTTATAATTGGTCATGTTCGAATGGTGCTTGTGTTGGATTTACGGGAAGTACATTAACAAACGCATGTCCGGGTGTAGTTTATACTGTTACCGTGGCAGATGCCGGTGGCTGTGTAAATTCGGCTTCTGCCGTAATGACAAACGCTAATCCTTGCGCATCCTTATCAATAAACGCAATCCCTACAAATAGCACGTCTTCAGTTAGTTGTGATGGTCAAATACAAACCACTGTTAGCGGAGGTACTCAACCCTATTCAATTTCGATTTCAGGTAATGGATTAAATTACTCAGGAGGTCCTATTTTTACGAATTTATGTGCTGGTGGTTATGTAGTTTCTGTAACTGATGCTAACGGATGTTATTCACAAACAACCGTTTCACTTTCAAGTAATGCCAACCCATGTTCTGGGTTTTCCGGTTATATAAGTAGTGTTAGTTTTGCGTCAGACACCAATACTTGTGACGGAATAATTACAAGTGCCGTTTCGGGCGGAACTTCCCCTTACACCTATTTTTGGAGTGATGGCTCAACAACTTCAACAATTTTAAATGGTTGTGCCGGCGTTGAATATTCGGTTTGTATTACAGATGCCAATGGTTGTCAAGTCTGTGATTCCGTATTTATGGGCGATTCCAGTATAATCAATTGTTCGAGTTTTACAGCAACCATCAACAATACAAATGTGTCTTTATCAGGGTTGTGCGATGGCTCCGCAACAATAATAGCTTCCGGAGGAGCTACTCCTTATAGTTTTCTTTGGACAAATGGTCAAACAAATCAAACTGTAAACGATTTATGTGAAGGAACCTACGTGGTGAACATTTCTGATGCAAACAATTGTCAACTTACATTAACCAGTATAATCGGATCATCAAACGCTAATGTTGGCGATACAATTATCTTAAACGCGGGAATTTTTATTGATTCTAATGTAATTGATACAGTTTATAGTGGGTGGATTGATAATTGTAATTTTGATTTTAATACCATCACGTCTGCTACAATTGATTCTTACACAAATTTAAATGATAGTACTTGGGTTTCATGGATATTAACTTTTAATGATGGTACTACAACAACCCTAACAATACCATATTTTTTCGATTCTTCTGTTGGAGGAGTGTATGATGTTGTATTGCAATTGTATTGCGGATTGCGCTCTACACCTCAGTGGTTGATAGCGCATTGTCAAATGAATTATGAACCCGCTTTGAGTTCTTTGAATGAGTTAGTCGAAAATGTAGTTTTTTATCCAAATCCTACGAACGGAGTAGTTCAATGTAATCGCTTACTTTCTCAATTAACAGTAATGAATTCGGTTGGTCAAATTATCGAAATAACAGGAAACACCAATACCATAAACTTAAAACATTTGTCAACTGGAGTTTATATTGTTAAATATATAGTGAACAATCAAACTTTCAGTTCTCTTTTGATTAAAGAATAAGTAAGAAATCATGAAAAGGAAATTATTTCTTTTCGTATTTTTATTCTCTGGCTTTCAAGTTTTTGCGCAGCAAATAGGGACGTTGACGCATGACAGTGAAATTAGAAACTATACGTATTACATTCCCTCTAATTGGGATGGAGAATCCTCCCTTCCTCTGCTCTGTGTTCTTCATGGCCTTACTCAAACTGGTTCGGGTATTATGAATGTCACACAATTTAATCAACTGGCTGAAG
>CAZLVX010000056.1:0-12807 GCA_964562965.1 uncultured Lishizhenia sp. | reverse complement strand
GTTTTTCAGCACTAAACTTCATTAGATGCACAAAACTTGAATTTAGCACTTCACTTTCATAGAAGCACGAAACCCCCGCTTTTGCAAAACGGCTGTTGTGCGTAGTATTTTTCATTCTGTCATTATTTTAGAAGTATATTCAGTCACAAAACTCCTAAGAAATGAGTCAATGAACTCGTCCGTGCTACCGTCCTTTTGTAAGTCCGCTTTTATTCTTTTATAATCTTCTGTTTGTTTAAAGGCTTGGAATTGTTTTTCCTTAAATCGTTCATAATCTTTGTATTTAAAACGTTTTTCTTTTTTTACGTCTCCTTTGTCAATCTCCAATAGAATGTAATTTTTAAATGTCGAACCATAACCCATATGAACATAATTCACCAATTTTCCGTGTGGTATAACTAATAGTCCTGTCAACCAATCAATTTTAATGTTTTTTTGGTCAGGAAACACTTCATTTATAACGCTTCTCCATTTGTAGTTATAGCTCTCTTTTGAAGTTGTGTCCTGATATTCTATTTCAATGTCTTTTAAAAATAGTTGGTTGTCTCTTACTTCAAAAGTTGCAACATATCCACGCCACAATGCTGTCGACATAATTCCACCTTTTGGCCTTTTGTCGGGATTCTTCTCAAAATAAGATTCTAATGGATTGCTGTGTAAGCTATACTCTTTTCCGTTGTAAATTATTTTATCAGGATACTGAGCTGTCGCAAAAACTTTTAGTCCTAAAAATAATGTCAAAATAATTGTCAAAACTGGTCTCATAATTTTTTCTGTGTTGGTTCTGTTAATATTACGCACAACTTCCTCAGCATTTTATTTGCCGTTGAATCAAATATATACATAAATGGCAAATAAAATGAAGTTGTACGAAGCCAAGCTATGGGAATAGTAAGTGTTCGTTTATGTTGTGGAGTTGATTGATAATGAATAAAATGATGTAAAAACAAAGAAAATAGCTCATGTTTTTAGTGATTTTTATTTTGAGATGATTAGTTAGAAAAAATCGGACATATTTTCCCCTTTACACAGTTTGCGTTTGATTTTGAGAAAGGATGTGAAAGAACGTTTAGTGATTTAAATGTCAAGTCGGAACAGGTTTTTTAATAATCAATGGATTAAGTTTTCCGCTCTTGCATTTTGAACATTTTTGTGGATCTTTCTCAAAAAGTTGGCGATAGACTTCGTAGGCGTTAAGGCCAACTAGTTCGGGTAGAAGTGTGGTTTTTTCTAAGAGCGCAATGCATTGTTCGATGTTTGCTTGCAGGTGTCTTAGTGACATAAAACCAAAGTAACGTATTTTACTAAAACCACTTGGAAGCACATGTTGTAAAAAACGACGAATAAACTCATCTTGATCAAGTGTGATTTTCTTTCTAAGACCTCCTGTTTTGTAATCTTTGTAATGAAAAGTTACTTTTCCGTCTTTATGTTCTAAGATACGCTGATTAGAGATAGCCACCCGATGCGTATAGTTGCCTAAGTAGTTGATCAGATTTTGTGGATTAGCAAAAGGCTTCTCGCTGTAAACCACCCAATTTGTCTTGTAGCACCGTTCTTTGAGTTGTTGAAACGAAGTGTACTGATTTGGTAGTACGAATTTCTTGTTTTCAATCGCTTTTTCCAAGGATAGACAAAGAATGCCACGAAAAACTGCGCTGAGGATTTTAACTGGTAAAAAGAACTTTTTATTGGATGGTATCCATTCTGTTTGATCTTCGGAAAACCCTCCAGCCGGAACAATCATGTGGATATGTGGATGATACACGAGTGTTTGTCCCCACGTATGCAAGATGGCAACCGCTCCTGGATTTGCTCCCAGATAGTTTGTGTTTTTTGCGCATTGAGTCAGTGCTTTTCCCGCTGCTTGAAAGAGTAAATGATAGGCTTGTTTTTGATTGATGTAAAACAAGTTATTTAAACATTCAGGTATAGTAAATACAAGGTGAAAGTACTTTACCGGAGGAAGATTTCCTGAGAGTTTGTCTACCCATTTTGCTTTTTTGACGAACTGACATTTAGGGCAATGTCTGTTTCTGCAAGAGTTGTATGCTTGTTGTTTATTGGAACAACTATCACATCCTTGTAGATGTCCACCAAGCGCAGCAGTTCTGCATTGTAGAATGTCATTGAACGCATTTTTCTGTATCAATGCGTATCGGTTAGAAGCTAAAAAATGCTCCGCTCTGTCGGCAAAAATACTTGCTAACTCGACAGAAGAACGTTTGTTTTGCATGACACCTTACAAATTCATTGCTTCAAGTGGTGACACCACATTTTTGGGATTGACATTGGTCAGATGCAGGTAAACAGAAGTGGTTCGCAGCGAAGTGTGACCTAAAAATTCTTGAATGAGTCGAAGATTCACTCCAGATTCCAATAAATGAGTTGCAAAGGAATGACGTAAAGCATGGGAAGAAATGTCTTTTTTAATTCCCGCTCTTGCTGCACTTTGTTTTACAATATGATCCATTGTTCTGTCTGAAATAGTATTTCCGGAATTTCCTTGTGGTTCAAATAAATACGTTTTAGGACGTTCCATTTGGTAATATAGTCGAAGGATTTCCAAGGTCTTTGGAGCCAAAATTGACTGTCTATCTTTGCGTCCTTTTCCTTGCTTGATATTAACGACCATTCGTTCAGAGTCTATGGCATTAGGTTTCATTTGTAAGAGTTCCATTTTTCGTAAACCGGCAGAATACATGAGCATTAGCATGGCTCTGTGTTTCAGGTTTCGCGTGTTTGAAATCATAGCTTCTACTTCACTAACAGAAAGTACGGCTGGTAACTTTTTCTCTCTACGCGGTCGTTTGATTTTAATTCCATCCCACTCTTTTTTGAGAACGTCTTGGGTGAAAATCTTAAACGCACTGATACATTGATTAATGTAAGACGTAGACCTGTTTTGCTCCATCAGTTGATAATGTAAAAAAGATTTTAATTCTTCTATCGTAATCTGATGAAGCGGCCTACTTACTCGGTTTTCTAAAACCATCATGCATTCACAATAATTTGTAACTGTATTCGCACTGTAATTGCGATACTCTAGCTCGAACATGAGCTTTTTTGCGTCCGTGGACAATTCTCTTTTCATAAGATAATTTTTAAGGATTTTTATTACCCTAAAATTACCTCCGAGAATTACCGATTTGGGTAAAATCGGTTTAGTTCAACTAGCGTATAAGCGCAACTAATATACTCATATACAACATAGGTTGGTTGAATAAGCGAAACTAAGTACAGCTTTTGGGGGATTAAATGCGATGGCTCAGTAGCAAAAGATTAGTGGAATTTAGCTTTTTTTATAAAGTTTCCCGTTCTTTAATTCCACTTGGTGTGCAAACGACCATACACCATCTGTCTTAATATTTTCAACGTCAATACCCGAGCGAACTAAGTGATGGCGCAAGGCCCAAAGATAACCAGATCTGGCAATTCCAAAAGAACGAAGGCCAACCGCTTGATTGAACCTGCAAACCAATTCTTGTGGTGTGGAGGAAGCCAGCTGTGGCTCAAAGAAATCGAAATAATCACGCGGAGTGCGCAACGTATCCATTGTAAAATTTGAAGAATTCGCGACCTATAACGCCATATGGCCTTTTAGTTACAAGCCCAATAATACCTCCATTGGGTCTTTCGCCCCAAAGATCATGCGTTCCGGATTTTCCAGCATTTCTTTTACTTTCACCAAAAAGCCCACAGATTCTTTACCATCAATGATGCGGTGATCGTACGAAAGTGCCACATACATGATTGGACGAATTTCAACTTTTCCATCAATCGCCACCGGACGCTCCACAACATTGTGCATTCCTAAAATGGCAGATTGCGGTGGATTTATAATCGGTGTCGACAACATAGAACCAAAAACTCCACCATTCGTGATGGTGAATGTCCCTCCCGTCATGTCGTCAGGTGTGATTTTTCCATCACGCGCCTTCACAGCTAACCGCTTGATTTCACGTTCAATTTCTGCCAATGACATTTGTTCAGCATTCCGCACCACCGGAACCATGAGCCCCTTTGGCGATGATACCGCAATACCCACATCCGCATAATCGTGAAAGACCATTTCTTGCCCATCGATTTGTGCATTCACGGCAGGATATAACTTTAAAGCTTCCGTTACCGCCTTTGTGAAAAAAGACATAAAACCTAAATTCACCTCGTGGTGCTTTGCAAATTTATCTTTGTATTTCGCGCGAATATCCATAATAGGCTTCATATCCACCTCATTGAATGTCGTCAACATTGCTGTTTCATTCTTAACAGATACCAAACGCTCGGCAATTTTCCTGCGCAACATGGACATCTTTTCTCGGTTTTGGTTACGCGTGCCTCCCCAACCTTGAGCTGATTCTGTGGAAAACCCTGAAGACATTGCATTGACTACGTCTTGCTTCGTGATGCGACCGTCTTTACCTGTTCCTGCCACATTTTTTGTGGAAATACCGTTTTCACTCATGATTTTGGCTGCAGCAGGAGAAGGTGTACCTGCGGCATAGGAAGCTTCTTTTTTCACCGGATCAGGATTCGGTGCTGCCACGGCTGCCGGAGCGGCTTTCGGTTCTTCCGTTTTTTGCTCTACTTTCGGAGCTGCACCCTCAGGACGAGCTGCCGAAGTGTCAATTAAACATACTACTTGTCCCACCTTTACCACATCACCTTCTGCTGCCTTTAGCGTTATAACACCACTTTGTTCAGCAGGAAGTTCAAGGGTTGCTTTATCAGAATCTACCTCAGCAATGGCTTGATCTTTTTCTACGTAATCTCCATCACTCACCAACCATTGAGCGATTTCTACTTCTGATATAGACTCTCCCGGACTTGGGACTTTCATTTCTAATACTGACATACTTTTATCTTAAAATTAAACAGTCACTTTTGCATACGAGAACAATTCTTTGTACAATTTTGCCAAGCGTTTCTCGTGTAATTTTTTGGAACCTTCCGCTGAAGCTGCACTCGCTGGGCGACAGATACCAACCAGTGGAATGTGTCTCAAGTTCATGGCCATGTAAGTCCATGCGCCCATATTGGCAGGTTCTTCTTGTGCCCAAATTATATTTTTTGCTTTATACTTAGTAAAGATGGCATCTAATTGCGCTTGCGGCAGTGGGTATAATTGTTCCACGCGCACAAAGGCCATAGAATTGACACCTAGCTCGTTTGCTTTTTGCTTCATTTCGTAGTAAAACTTACCCGAACATAATACCAAGGTGTCCACTTCTTTCGGATTTGCTTGTGCGTCGTCTATTACTTCTTGGAACGCCCCCGTTGCCAACTCAACCAGCGCTGATGTCGCATCCGGATAACGCAAAAGCATTTTCGGAGAAAACACTACCAATGGTTTTCGGAAATCACGCACCATCTGTCTTCTCAATAAATGAAAATGATTCGCAGGAGTCGAGGTGTTTACGACTTGCATGTTGAAATCCGCACATTGCTGTAAGAAACGCTCCATACGACCACTCGAATGCTCAGCACCCTGGCCTTCATAACCATGCGGTAACAACATTACCAATCCGCTTTGCGTTGCCCATTTGTCTTCACCTGCAGAAATGAATTGGTCTACCATAATCTGAGCACCGTTGAAGAAATCTCCAAATTGCGCCTCCCAAATGGTCAAACCTGATGGATGAGCAAGAGAATAACCGTATTCAAATCCTAGCACTCCGTATTCTGATAATAGCGAATTGTAAACCTCAAATTTTGCTTGCTTATCCGCCAACATGTTCAAGGTTTCTATTTCTTCTTCTGTATCTTCAGTCTTAACAACAGCATGTCGGTGTGAAAAAGTTCCACGCTCTACATCTTGACCAGAAATTCGAACCGAATGACCCTCCACCAATAGACTGGCATAGGCCAACATTTCTGCTGTTCCCCAATCCAATTTATCCTCTTTAACTGCGTTCAATCGGTCTTCAAAAATCTTGGCTATTTTTCGAAAATACTTCCTTCCTTCCGGGAGTGTTGCCAATTTAACGCCTAAATCGTATAGTTTTTTCTTTTCAATTCCCGTTTTTGGCGACTGAAGAAAATCTTTCTCTGTTCCGTGGCGATATCCTTCCCATGTCAAACTTAAAAAGTCATAAACCAAGGCTTTCTCGTTCTTTCTCGACTCCTCAAATTCATTTTCTAAGAACTTATTGTAGTCGTCTTCAATTGCTTTTGCTTCTGCGCCTGACACTACTCCTTCTGCCTCCAATTGCTTTTGATAGATCACTTTTGGATTTGGATGTTTCGCAATGATATCGTACAATTTCGGCTGCGTAAACTTAGGTTCATCTCCTTCGTTGTGTCCGTATTTTCGGTAGCAAAGTAGGTCAATAAAAATATCTCTGTTGAATTGTTGACGGTATTCAATGGCAATTTCTACGGCTTGTACAACGGCTTCAATATCGTCACCGTTTACATGGAATACTGGACATAAGGTAGTTTTAGCTACATCCGTACAATAAGTGGACGATCTTGCATCTAGATAGTTCGTGGTAAAGCCAACTTGGTTATTTACCACCATGTGAATTGTACCTCCGGCACGGTATCCATCCAATTGCGCCATTTGTATGGTTTCGTAGACAATCCCTTGCCCAGCGACAGCAGCATCACCGTGAATTAAAACAGGACAAACTTTTTTCTCATCGAGGTATACATGGTCAATTTTCGCTCTGGCAATTCCTTCTACCACGGTATTTACCGCTTCCAAATGCGAAGGGTTTGGCGCAAGGGTTAAGCCCATTTTTTTACCATTCTCCAAGGTAATGTGCGAGGTGAATCCCTGGTGGTATTTCACGTCACCATCAAAAGTTGTTTCAAAATCGAATTCCTTTCCTTCAAACTCTGAGAAAATATCACGCGGACGTTTCTGAAAAATGTTGGTCAGCGTGTTTAATCGACCTCGGTGTGCCATCCCCATGACAAAGTACTCAACACCAATGGTTGAACCTTTATTCACTAATGTATCTAAAGCAGGAATTAATGCTTCTCCTCCTTCTATTGAAAATCGTTTCTGACCAACGAATTTCTTTCCTAAGAACGCCTCAAAACCGGATGCCTGATTTAATTTTTTTAATATTTCAATTTTACGCTTCTTGTCAAACTGCGGGCGATTCTTAAGTTCAATTTTATGTTTCAACCACTCGATTCTTTCCGGGTCGCGCATGTACACATATTCGATCCCAATCGATTGGCAATATGTCAATTCCAAATGGTGAATAATTTCTTTCAAGGTACACGCACCTAATCCAACCTCAGAACCTGCTTGGAATACTTCTGCTAAATCTTCTTGTGTTAAGCCAAAGTTTTCAATCTCTAAAGATGGTGAATACTGACGGCGTTCTCTTACCGGGTTAGTTTTCGTAAAGAGATGACCTCTAGTTCGGTATCCGTTAATAAGATTTAACACTTTGAATTCTTTCTTGAAATTCTCAGGAATCTCGCCACCATCTTCGAAATTTGTTCTTGCAAAATCGAAGCCTTCAAAGAATTTTTTCCAGCCTAAATCAACGTTGTCAGGGTTCTGTCTGTATAGTGTGTAGAGATGATCAATTGCATTTACATCTGCGTTACCTACGTATGATACTTTATCCATTCTAAATTGCGAAATAATAAGGAAAACAAAAGTAAGAAAACAATTCGAAGAACACGAATTTAAGCGGCTAAAATGACCTTTTCAAGCGGTTAGCTTATTGGTTTAAAATGAATAATTCAATAAAACAGTAAATACTGCCGCACAGACAAAAGTGGCCAATGCTACTTTTTTTAATTCTGGATCAATGTCTTTTGGTTCTGCTATGTACATTAATTTATGCAGGTGAAAAAGCAAAATAAAAGCAGGAAAAAGAGCCAAAATTAAGAGCAAATGCCACGAAAGAAACATGAGGTACATAATCCCCATTGACCAGCAAAGAAATCCTCCCAAAATCAAAAAAGCGTGATAGAATTTTCCTCTTTTAAATCCCATTTTTACCACGAGCGTATTTTTTTTACTTGCACGGTCATTTTCAATATCGCGCAAATTATTCAAATTCAATACTGCCGTGCTCCAAAGCCCAATTGATGCGGCAAAAAACAACATAATATTTTCATATTCAAAACCATAAAGCATATAACTGCCAATTACACTCACTAATCCAAAAAAGATAAAGACCATGGCATCACCCAGTCCTTTATATCCATATGCGTTTTTTCCAATTGTATATGTAATTGCTGCCGCAACGCACAGGATAGCTAGTATGAAGTATATAAATTTGGCTTGTGAAGTTAAATTTGGGGCACTCTGATTTATTAAACTAACTGCCAAGATCATGGAAATTACGGCCGAAATTCGAACAGCCATTTTCATTGAAGCGAAAGAAATCTCACCCGATTGAACGGCACGCATTGGTCCAATTCGATTTTTATTATCCGTACCCTTCTCACTATCCCCTAAATCATTGGCCAAATTCGAAACGATCTGAAAAGACAAAGTTGTTAGAATCGCTAAAATTGTGATAGGCCAAAACCGTTTTTCCGCTGTTAATTCTAAATAATCCAATTGAAATTTTGCGAGTCCAGCTCCAATGATAATTCCCGAAACAGAAAGTGGTAATGTTCTAAGGCGCATGGCCTGAATCCATGCTTTAATTTTCATTTCTTTCTTTCGTTTTTTTATAGATCGGCACTGTTGAACAAGGTTCACCATACATTATGGATTGAACTACGGGTTGAAGTTTATTGAGTAAACATACCATCGCAAATGCCGGATCAGAAATATCAGAACATCCTTTAATTATAACTTTACCGTTGATTAAATCGTCTAAATTCATTTTAGAAATTGACACTTGAATGAGTTCTCTTTCCAAATCTTCTTTTCTTCCTATCGTAACATGTGCTGCGAATCCATTTAAACTAGCGGCAACAAGCATGTAAGCCCATGTCGGCACGATTGCGTCTGCACTGCAAAACACGAACACTGCTTTCCCATGAAAAGCTTGCCAATCGGTAGTTTTTATCCAAGATCGAAACTCTTTTTCTTTAATGACCAAACCTTGCCAAAGTTGCGCAGCAATATCCACACCCTCCAATTCCATGTGAGGCTTGAACTGTGCTAAATCCAATTGAATTAGCCCACTCTCTTCGACTTTATTTCGAATTTCACTCATGACCCTACAAAATTAATGTAATTAAAGATATTCCATGTTATTACATGACAGTATGTCATAAACCAAGTAAGAGGCATTATGTTTGAATACAAGTTCTCGATGGCTAAAAATCAGCAATTTGACGATCATTTATGGAATGCTATTCCTCCCGCCGTGCTCATTACCGGCATGATGTGGTTGCTTTTTTTATTGGATAAAGTAACAGCTTTTCATCTGTATACCTTGGGAATTCTTCCAGGAGAATTGAGTGGTTTAAAAGGAATTCTTTTTTCACCATGGATTCACGACGAAAGGGACTTTCATCACATCTTGAGCAACAGTATTCCAATTTTTTTACTTTCTAGTTTATTATTTTATAGTTACAAAGAAATAGCCTGGTGTGTCTTTATGATCGTTTGGTTTCTTTCTGGTTTTTTTGTTTGGTTTCTTGCCTCAGCGAATGGTTCCTATCACATTGGAATGAGCGGTATCGTTTATGGCCTAGCAGGATTTCTTTTTACCAGTGGTGTTATCCGTAAATATCTTCCTTTACAAGCACTTTCTTTATTCGTAATATTCTTATATGGAAGTATGATTTGGGGAGTATTTCCAACGCCTCAACCGATATCATGGGAAGGACATTTAGCTGGCCTGTTAGTGGGTGTGATTCTCGCCTATTGGTTTCGAAAAAAAGGACCTCAACGTCCTAAATATCAATATGAAATCGAGAAAGAATTAGGAATTGAACCTCCTGACTTAGAGGGGCAATACTGGGAAAAAGTCCGGGAAGAAGAGGCAAGATTGAAAGCGCTTGAAGAAGAAAAACAACAGGCCACGATCGTCAATTACGAGTACGTTACTCGGAATGATAAAAACGAAAAGAATTAATCTGTCGAAATAAGTAAATTTCTAGGCAATGTTCCGTTAAAGAACCTTATATTCGCGTCAAATTTTTTTTCATGAGTGACGCCATAAAACACGAATGCGGTATTGCCCTGCTCAGACTTAAAAAACCTTTGCAATATTATATTGATAAGTATGGCTCCGCGCTTTATGGAATAAACAAGCTGCATCTTTTGATGGAGAAACAACACAACCGTGGCCAAGATGGCGCTGGGGTTGCTAACATCAAGTTCGACATGGAACCGGGCGAACGATACATTTCAAGAACTCGATCCATCGCTAAGAGTCCTATTCAAGATATTTTCGATCAAATTAACAATCGCTTCCGTCAAATTTCTCAAGAAGACCCGACCCGTTTGAAAGATGTCCATTATTTGAAAAAAAATGCAGGCTTTACGGGAGAATTATTTCTCGGTCACCTTCGCTATGGCACCTTTGGCAGGAACTCAATTGAAAGTTGTCATCCTTTTTTACGACAAAATAATTGGATTACTCGAAATCTTGTAGTGGCGGGGAATTTCAACCTAACAAATGTCGATGAACTATTTGACGTGCTCGTAAGAATTGGGCAACATCCTAAAGAACAATCTGATACCGTAACGGTATTAGAAAAAATTGGTCATTTTTTGGATGTGGAGAACGATGAGCTGCATCGTCATTACAAATCTCTTGGCTATGATAACAAGGAAATTTATTCGCGGATTGCAAGAGAATTGGATTTAACCAAGATCTTAAAAAAAGCATCCGAAGACTGGGATGGAGGTTATGCGATGGCTGGATTATTGGGCCATGGTGATGCTTTTGTTTTAAGAGATCCTTCAGGAATTCGCCCAGCCTTTTGGTACGAAGACGAAGAAATTTGTGTTGTTGCTTCTGAGAGACCTGTAATACAGACCGCTTTTAATTTAAAACTCGATCAAGTTAAGGAGCTTCAACCAGGCCATGCGCTGCTTATTAAAAAAGACGGACAAGTAACCGAATCTCTAATAAATACTCCGCGAGTTCCCAAAAAATGCTCCTTTGAACGAATTTATTTTTCGAGAGGGTCAGATGCAGCTATTTACACGGAAAGAAAGGCTTTGGGTCGACTAATTGTGCCCCAAGTACTGAAATCCATAAATTACGACTTCGATAATTCCGTTTTTTCGTTTATCCCGAATACAGCGGAAGTGTCATTTTATGGTTTGATTAAAGGATTAGAAGAACACCTGAATGAACAAAAAATTGCGGAGATAATTGCCTTAGGAAATACGGATAATCACGAAAGAATAGCGGAAATCTTACACCGGAGAGCTCGAATTGAAAAAATCGCTATCAAAGATGCTAAACTCAGAACATTTATTACCCAAGACGATTCAAGAGACGATTTAGTGGCACACGTGTATGATATCACCTACGGCAGTGTACGAGCACATAAAGACAACCTCATTGTGATCGATGACAGTATCGTGAGAGGAACAACTTTAAAGCAGAGTATCTTGCGCATTTTAGATCGGTTAAATCCCAAAAAAATTATCGTGGTATCATCAGCACCTCAAATTCGTTTCCCCGACTGCTACGGTATCGACATGGCAAAAATGGGAGATTTTATTGCCTTTGAAGCAGCTATCGCCTTGTTAAAAGCTACGAATAGAGAACATGTAATTGAGGAGGTATACAAGAAATGTAAAGAACAAGAGCATCTTCCCAAGGAACAAGTGAAAAATGTCGTAAAGGAAATATATGCTGCCTTCAGTGATGACGAGGTCTCAAAACAAATTGCTGCGATGCTTACGCCAAAAGGAATTCAAGCTGAAGTTGAAATTATTTTTCAGACAGTAGAAAATTTACATAAAGCTTGTCCAAATAATTTAGGTGACTGGTATTTTACCGGTGATTATCCAACACCTGGAGGAAATAAAGTGGTGAACAAGGCATTTATCAACTGGAAAGAAAATAGAAACGAAAGAGCATACTAAGAAAAGTACGCTAAAATTTTTTCGGTTGCACCTTGTTGTTGCTCAACAAAAGTTTGAATACGTGAACTCACTTGTTCATTTTGGTTTTTCATTTCATATATAAAATTTACCAGATCATCACCATTTTCGATTTCTCTTGCGAAGTTATGATCTAAAAAAGTAGCCGCTTCAGGAAATTTTGAATGCTTCGGTCCAAAACAAATGGGAAGACCATAAACTGCCGGCTCCAAAATATTGTGCAAACTCCCGTGATAACCACCACCCACGAATGCCAAAGAACCATGTGCGTATGCATTTGCCAATTGACCTATGGTATCCAAAATTAACAAGTTCTTATTTGAGTCAAGATCTTCTTCAGAATAGCAGATTGCATCTGGAAATTGGCGTCTCAAACGAGAAATTGATACAGCATTCACCTCGTGAGGCGCAATAATAATTGTTTCGTGTTGAAGTTTGTCTAGACAAGAAGCCAATATTTCTGTCTCTTTTTCCCACGCGCTACCGAGTATTACTGCACGTCGATACTTTAAAAAATTCACCAACTTTTCATCGGGAATTCGTTGGGCTTTTCTAGCGAGCACCGTATCAAAACGCGGATCTCCAACAAGGGTAAATTGATCGCAATCAATAGATTTTAACAAGGTGTTCGTCTCTTCGTTTTGTGTGAAAAAATGGGTGACTTTTCTAATAGATTTGCGAAAAAAAATACCATACCATTTGAAATAAAGTTGATTTGGTCGTAACAAGGTTGCCAAAGAAAAAACAGGAATATTTCGCGAGGATGCCTCCTTAATAAAATTAGGCCAAAATTCATATTTTATGAG
>CAZLVX010000055.1:0-12831 GCA_964562965.1 uncultured Lishizhenia sp. | reverse complement strand
AAAGAAAATGAGTGGAGAACGCTATTATAAGTTATTTGGATTGACTCACGATGCCAGTGAAGATGAAATAAAAGCTGCCTACAAAAAATTAGCTAAAATTCATCATCCGGATAAAAGTAAATCTCCCAAAGCCGTTGAGAAATTTCAAGAAATTCAAGAAGCTTACACCTATTTGCTTCAACAATTCAAAAGAAATGATAATGCTATAGAACCTACCAATGACAACGAGCAAAATGTAGAAGAGCAGGAGGATATCGACGAATGGACAGCATATAGGCAAAAAGCTTGGAAACGCTACCAAGAGAAAAAGAAAAAACAAGAACTCGAACTTGAAAATTGGTATGTCAAATTGCGCTCCGGTTGGAACAGAAAGTTTTTTTTAGGAATTGTGGTGCTATCAAGTACCTTAAATCTGCTTTTGACCATTGACTATTTCTTACCTGCAAAAGTAGAAGATGACCGAGTAGCGCATTATTCAGAGATTTTATACAAGAGTATGGATAATCATCCTGTTAGTGTGATCGAAACTGAAAATAACAGAACGCTTTGGTTGAATAATTTTAACAATGCATATTTTAATCGAAGTCCCTTTATAAAAATTCAAGTTACCCCAATTTTACACCACCCTATCGAAGTATTAATTACTTCCGATTATAGGATTTACCATGTACCCGTGCACTTTAATTTTTATTGGGCGCAGCTTCTTGTACAAGTTATTTTAATTCTTCCACTCTTATTTCTTTTTTATAAAAAAAATGATGCCTATTTCATCATGGGACATTACGCTACAGTGGTATTAATTGGAGGATTCATCTTATATTTTTTAATTACCGAAAATAGATTTATTCATCTTATTACGCTAGGTTACTATTAATAAATTATGACGAAAAAAGAGAAAGCAAACTTTATTTTGCATGCGCTAAACGAAATTTACCCCGAGACACCAGTTCCTTTGAATCACAAAGATGCATACACCTTACTTATTGCTGTTTTGTTAAGTGCACAATGTACCGATGAGCGCGTAAATCAAATTACACCTTTATTATTTAGAAAAGCTTCTACTCCACAGGAGATGATCAATCTTTCCATTGATGAAATAAGGGAAATTATTAAACCATGTGGTCTATCACCTAAAAAATCAAGTGCAATTTGGCATTTATCTCAAATTCTATTGACTAAACACAATGGAGAAGTACCTCAATCGTTCGAATCATTAGAAGAACTTCCGGGAGTTGGACACAAAACGGCATCTGTTGTCATGTCACAAGCGTTTGGAGTTCCTGCATTTCCTGTAGACACTCATATTCATCGACTATTGACGCGATGGGGTTTAACAAGTGGTAAAAATGTAGAACAAACTGAAGCTGATGCAAAAAAACTTTTTCCAAAAGAATGTTGGAATAAATTACATCTTCAAATCATCTTTTATGGTCGATCACACTCCCCCGCTCGATCTCCAAAACGTGAAATTGATTTTATCACTCTAAAAATTGGCACTAAAAAAGCGTTATTAGAATTAAAAGGGTGAAAGGTTACTAACAACATGTTGAAAAAGACATTTAACATCTTTTTATAAACATTAAGTCCTTAAAATTTCGCAAGGAAAATGCAATCCGTATATTTGTTCTATGGAGAATCAAGAGAACAACCGAAAACCAATTTCTCGCATCAAATCACCTTCTGTTTTAACGGGAGATCTTGGGAAAATACCTCCTCAAGCAATTGACATTGAGCAAGTTGTTCTTGGCGCCATGATGTTAGAGAAAAATGCAGTGAACGATACCATTGACGTATTGCATCACAATAGTTTCTACGATCCAAAACATCAATATATTTACAAAGCAATACGCGAATTATTTGCGGCTACCAGCCCAATCGATCTTGTTACAGTAACCTCCAAACTTCAAAAAAATGGTGAATTGGAAGCAGCAGGTGGAGCAGCTTATATATCCTCCTTAACAAATCGCGTTGCATCCTCTGCGCACATTCAATTTCATGCAAGAATCATCGCGGAAAAATATATTAAACGCGAATTGATTCGCGTAAGCAGTGAGATTATTCGTGATGCCTATGACGAAACGCAAGACGTATTTGACTTATTGAATAGTGCGGAATCCGGTTTATTTCAAATTGCTGAAAACAACATGAGTAAGCAAGTTGCTTCAATGCAAAATGTAGTGCGGGAAGCAATTCAAGAAATAGAAAAAGCAGCTCAAAACAGCGATGGTATTTCCGGTGTACCAACTGGTTTTTTCGAATTAGACAAAATTACTTCTGGTTGGCAACGTTCTGATATGGTGGTATTGGCAGCAAGACCGGGTATGGGTAAAACTGCGTTTGTTCTATCTATGGCTAGAAACACTGCTGTCGATTATGGTATGGGAGTAGCAGTTTTTTCTTTGGAAATGTCCTCGGTGCAGTTAGTTAAACGTCTAATTGCAAGCGAATCAAGGCTTAGCGCTGAAAAATTAAGAAAAGGTGACCTGAAAGACTACGAGTTTCAACAATTACATTCTCGAATTAGCAAACTGGCGACAGCTCCGATTTTCATAGACGATACTCCTGGTATCAGTATTTTTGATTTTAGAGCCAAATGCCGGAGATTAAAAGCACAACATAACATCGACCTCATTATCATCGACTATTTACAATTAATGTCAGCAAAAGATGGTAAAGGAGGAGGAAACAGAGAACAAGAAATTTCGACTATTTCAAGATCCATCAAAGAAATCGCGAAGGAATTAAATGTTCCAATTATTGCGCTAGCACAGTTAAGTAGATCTGTTGAGCAACGTGGTGGAGACAAGCGACCTCAACTTTCGGATTTACGTGAATCTGGCGCTATTGAACAAGATGCTGATATCGTTTCATTTATTTATCGACCGGAGTACTACGGAATTATCAAAGATGATGACGGTAACGCAAACCAAGGAGTCGGTGAAATAATTATAGCCAAACACCGAAATGGTGCGCTCGATAGAGTAAGATTACGATTTGTTCCTGAATACGCGCGCTTTGAGAATCTCAACGAAGTGCCGGAAATGGATATTGCCGCTCCATTGAAAGTTAATGCAGGATTTGATTCTGAACAAATGACGTATACTGTTAAAAGTAAAATGGACGTGCGGGATGATTCTGGCGAGGATTTTGATAAATTCGGGATTGAAGAAACACCGTTTTAAGCAATGAGAATTCTTTTTATCTTATTTATTCTCTCCTTTACCATTCAAGTATCTAAGGCAACTCAGATTCTTGTTCCAATGGATCAACAACAAAAGAACCATTTAAAGGCTTATGGTCTCGCCTACTGGACCCTAGAAAATCAAGTAGTTATTGAGTGGCTCCTAAATTACCGTGGTGGTTCTTTTCTTATACCGAACATTCGAGCAATAGAAGAAGAACTCATCATCCGAAATGTGAGTTACGAAGTATTGACCGATGGACAAGTTAATGCAATTCGAAATCAAATTGCTGATCCAGAGGTTAATATGGAAATTGTGCAATTGGAAAAGGCTCCAAAAATTGCCGTTTACACTCCTCCAAACAAACAACCTTGGGACGATGCCGTTACCTTAGTGCTGGAATATGCGGAAATTAAATATGACAAAATATATGACTCCGCAATTGTAATGGGTGTTTTGCCAAAGTACGATTGGTTACACTTACATCATGAGGATTTTACAGGGCAATACGGCAAGTTTTATTCCTCAGCTCGTTATCAATCTTGGTACCAAGAACAAATTGAAATTGCTGAACGCGATGCAAAAATGCTAGGTTTCAGCAAAGTATCACAAATGAAATTAGCTGTCGCTCAAGGACTTAAGAATTTTGTGCTTGGAGGAGGATTTCTCTTTACAATGTGCAGCGGAACAGATAGCTACGATATTGCACTAGCTGCTCAAGGTGTCGATATTTGTGAATCTGTATTCGATGGAGACCCTTCTGACCCGAAAGCACAGCAGAAATTAGATTTTAATCAAACATTTGCATTTAAAGATTTTCATATTATCAAAGACCCTATGATTTATGAATATTCAGATATCGATGCGACAGATTTAAGAAATTCTCGTGTTATTACGGAGGCCATAGATCAGTTTACGCTCTTTGATTTTTCTGCCAAATGGGATGTTGTACCTACCATGCTTACACAATGTCACACTGACGTGGTACAAGGATTCATGGGTCAAACAACTGATTTTAGAAAAGAATTCATTAAGCCAAATGTTCTTATTTTAGGAGAAAACAAGGCTGCTGGAACCGCGCGTTATATTCACGGCGAAATGGGGCAAGGTACTTGGACTTTTTACGGCGGACACGACCCTGAGGATTATCAACATTTTGTTGGTGATCCTATCACCGATCTTAATTTACACCCCAATTCACCAGGTTATAGATTGATTTTAAACAACATACTATTTCCTGCTGCAAAGAAGAAAAAAAGAAAAACCTAGTTTTTTGGGTTTTATGTTTGTCATTTAAAATCTTTTACTTAACATTGCGTTGAAATTACCGATTAAACGGTATCTAATTCTCCCCAATTTCCTTAAAAAATCAAAAACTTTACATGGATAAAAAAGCCTTAGCGGAAAAAAAGCTTGCAGACTTAAAAATTATTGCACAAACAATAGGTCTTTCCAATTTTGAAAATCTCAAAAAAGATGAACTCATTTTACTCATTACCGGTGAACCTGTAAATGAGGTAAAATCAACAGAACCTACAAACAGCGTTCAAACTTCTTCTGATAATGTTAAAGGAAAACGTCCTAGAAAACCAGCGAAAGAGGAAGTAGAAAACGTAATAGAAAATCAACAGGATCTTTTCGAAAGTACTGAGAATTCTACAATCGTTGAACAAGATAATCAATACGACAAGATTCAAAACGAAGTCCATTCAGTAACCACAGCCGAAGAAAGCGTACCGGAAGAAAACGAATTAAAAGATGTTGACGCACGACGACCAAAACATCAACATCAAAAGCCTTCAAGAAATGAAGAAGCTCAGGCTATTCAAAAAGTAGAAGAAAATTATGACTTGGTCGGAATTGTATCTGCAGAAGGTGTTCTTGAAGTAATTCAAGATGGTTATGGTTTCTTGAGATCATCGGATTATAACTATCTGCCTTCTCCAGATGATATTTATGTTTCTCAAAATCAAATCAAGTTGTTTGGTTTAAAAACAGGTGATACAGTTAAGGGTACCATTCGTCCCCCTAAAGAAGGTGAAAAATATTTTCCGCTCGTTAAAGTAGAATCTATAAACGGTAGAGATCCTTCTTACATCCGCGATAGGGTTCCTTTTCAGTATTTAACGCCACTTTTCCCAGATGAAAAATTTAAATTGACGGGGCATAAACAGGAAACACTTTCGACACGTGTAATGGATTTATTTGCTCCAATTGGAAAGGGACAAAGGGGAATGATTGTAGCGCAACCGAAAACAGGAAAAACAATGTTATTGAAGGATGTGGCCAATGCTATTGCCGCAAATCATCCTGAAACTTATTTGATAGTTCTTTTGATCGATGAACGTCCAGAGGAAGTTACGGATATGGCGAGAAGCGTTAAAGCAGAGGTCATAGCGTCTACTTTTGATGAACCGGCCGAAAGACACGTAAAAGTTGCGAATATGGTTCTTGAAAAAGCAAAAAGAATGGTTGAATGTGGCCATGATGTTTGTATACTTTTAGACTCCATCACGAGACTAGCCCGAGCATACAATACAGTTTCTCCTGCATCAGGGAAAGTTTTGTCTGGAGGTGTGGATGCAAATGCGCTACATAAACCGAAACGTTTCTTCGGTTCTGCAAGAAAAATCGAAAATGGTGGTTCACTTTCAATATTGGCCACGGCACTTACGGAGACCGGTTCGAAAATGGATGAGGTGATTTTCGAGGAATTTAAAGGAACAGGAAACATGGAACTTCAATTGGATCGTAAGATCTCCAATAGAAGAATCTATCCAGCAATTGACATTACGGCATCAGGTACAAGAAGAGAAGACTTATTAGTTGGAAAGGATGTACTTCAGCGCGTGTGGTTAATCAGAAAATTCATTGCCGATATGAACCCTGTTGAAGCAATGGAATTCCTTAAATCACACATGGAAAATACGCTCTCCAATGAAGAGTTTTTAGTTTCAATGAATAGCTAAAATGAAGCTTCCCGTTAAAGTTGGATTACTCGCTGCACTAATTTTCATTGCGATAAAATTAATATGCCTCCCCTTAGAATGGTCGTTGTATGAAATTAAACCATTCGTCTTCATTAATATGTTCTTAGTTACAGCAGCGATATCCTATTCACTCTTTCAAATTAAACGATATGAGGTAGATAGCAATTTTCTTAATGATGTTAAAAATGGGATGTCTGCAGGTCTACCATACACCATTGTAGTAGGCGTCTTTTTATTTTTTTATTATCAGCATATTTTTCCAGATTATACGCAAAGCAAATTAGATTATATGGAGCATCAGTTAAATGATCCTGATAATTTAAAAGATCTGAAAAACGCGAACGAAGACCTCTCCAATAAATCGGATCAGGAGATTAAGAAGTTGATGATGAACAATACTGAAATGATGTATAGTGCTAAATTTACAATGGTCATTACCCTTTTAGGACTTACTATTTTTAGTGCTATAAATTCCCTTATCATTTCATTAATTTATAGACGAATTGTTTTCAGAAATTAGGGAATAATTCTCGCCAATTGAAATGCTTTTTTGGTTATTTCAATTCTTTTTAATCCAAAATTTTCAACCTTCTCAAAATCATCACTTAAAATTAACGTAGAAAATAGGAAAGTATTATTGTTTTTCTCCAAATACCCGACATACCAACCAATATCTTGTTTACCGTCAAAACCCCAACCTGTCTTAGCATATAGACTAGCTCCTTCAAAATTCTCTACAAACATAATTTTTTTCAACTGATCGTATACCTCCTCACGAAGATCTAATTTTTTAGACTTTAATTTATAAAGAAATGTTAGCTGCTCAAGTGGACTAATTAGTAAATTGCCATTTAGCCAAAACTGATGTACGCTATCCCCTATTTGCTGATTGCCGTAATTGAATTTATTCAAATAATGCGTCATTCGATTTTTGCCAATTATTTTGGCTAGCCTTTGATAGTACCACACTGTAGAGTTTTTAAACGCTAAGCTCATGGAATGATCTTTATTCCAATGCTCATTTTGTCGAACGATACTGTCCCAATTCCAAATTTCATCGATAGATTTTACCTCTCTCGTTTGCAGTCCAATTATTGAATTTGGAATTTTAAACGTTGAAGCAGGAGAATATCTGGTTTTTAACTGTTTTTCATTGTAGAAATACCATTTCTCATACTTCATATCAAATAAAGCTACTGCGACCTCTAGATTACTGTTTTCGAAACTAGATAATGGAATTATTTCCTTGGGTTGACTAACGAAATCAGGTTTGGTTACCTGACAAGAAAAGAGCAAAAAAGTAATGAAGGCTATACTGTAGCGCATAACTCCTCTCCAAATTGGTCGTAATCTATGCCATCAAAATTACCAGAAGACATCATCAATAACACACTATTTTTTAAATCAAATTGTTTTATAAATTGAAATACTTCTTCGGTGGAAGTAACGACCTTAACATTTCCACCAAACCCTGCTAATACCTGACCTTCGCTTATAGGTTCTAATTTCTTGTGCGCAACAACCTTAGGATTAAAATACACCACGGCATGATCCGCTTTATTCATTGCGTCTTTGTAATGCGGTAAAAATTCTTTTTTCAAGGATGAAAAAGTATGTAACTCCATGCAAGCTATTAGTTTTCTTCTTTCATATTGGTGTTTCACTGCAGTTGTTGTTGCTTTCAATTTTGAAGGCGAATGAGCAAAATCTTTAAACATGGTAAAGGTAGATTTTTCAATAACCTTTTGAAGCCGTTTACCTGCACCAGTAAAATCCGACATCGCATTTAAAAAATCATGATTAGAAATCTCCATTGATTCTGCGAGACGCATCGCCCCAATTAAGTTTTGCAAATTGTGTGGACCAAAAACTAATAATGAATACTGTTTTTTATTCCAACTAACAATTGTTCCGTTTTCACTTGGTTCAAATTCAGGAGTTTGATACGAAATAGTTTGGATTTTTGAAGCATATTTATTTCCAAGCTTCGCAACTTCTGAATCTTCTTGGTTAAAAATTAATTTGCCATTGGGTTCAATTAATTCACAAAATTTTTCAAATTGAGACACATAATTTTCAAAAGTTGGAAAAACATTAATATGATCCCACGCGATACCGCTTATTATGGCAACATGCGGTTTATATAAGTGAAACTTTGGTCTTCTATCGATAGGAGAGCTTAGGTATTCATCTCCCTCCAAAATCATAAATTTAGCAGAATCGCTTAATTTGACCATACAATCGTAACCTTCAAGTTGGGCACCCACCATGTAATCAACGTCAATTTGAAGTTTATTAATTGCATGCAACAACATGGATGTGATAGTGGTCTTTCCGTGACTTCCACCAACGACAATCCGTATTTTATTTTTACTTTGTTCGTATAAATACTCGGGATAAGAGAAAATCTTTAAACCCAATTCCTTTGCTTTTAGAAGTTCAGGATTGTCCTCACGCGCATGCATACCTAAAATAACTGCATCTAATGACGAAGTGATAGATTCAGCATCCCAACCAAGTTGAACTGGAAGAATTCCTTGTTTTTCTAATCGCGATTTAGATGGTTCGAAAATTTCATCATCTGAACCTGTGACTTTAACTCCCTTACGACTTAAGGCAATGGCTAAATTGTGCATAGCGCTTCCGCCAATGGCTATAAAATGTACGTGCATTTCTAATTTATTTAGAACGAAAATACTACCATTAAAAAAAAAAGAAATCAGTTAGCTAAAATAGTTACGCACACCGCTTATTTAACAGCTACTTTTTATAGGGAGACTTTCTTCTCGACTCATTTTGCCATTCAAATTCTGTTATCGAAAAACCATTTCTCGTGTAAGAGGATTTTCCTTGGGCATTCTTTGTTTGTTCGTATACTACGCCATATCCATAATGATCTACAACAATTCTTCTGATTATTACAGTTTCTACAAAGCCTTGCTCATTTTTCAACTCATATACCTCTTCGTATGTCGAGTCATTTGCATAAATATTTCCATTTGAATCTGCCAAGTAATTTGGTTGATTTCTAAGAACTGGCTTGTCAGCAGCAATATTTTGTTGATCGTACATACGCTGCTCCTCTTTTTTTCTATTTTCCGTGTTACTTAAATACAACGCTGTCTCAACTTCATTTTTTGCTGTTTCCATATCCGATTGTCGCAAACGTTGCTTTATAATATCTTCTTCGCGTTGCATTTGTGTTTGATCTATGTGTTGATCAACCATTTCTTTTTGCCTTTGGTGAACTAAAGCAAGATTTTCTTTTTCATTTTTATCGTGTACTTCTTTATCTATTTGCAATTGCTGTAATTGATTAGCTTGCACATATGTTTTTTCTAAACTTAAAGAGTCCAATTTGTATTTTTCGTATTCGTTTTTTTGTCGCGCATCTTCCATCTGATATTGTCTGAGCTCAGCTAATGTGTCTTCCTTCAAAATCAACTGATCTTTGTCGTCTTTCCATTTGTTGACCTCTTTCACATCATCACTCGCACGTGCTTCATTCAATTTTTTATTCATTGAATTTTCATAACTAACCTCATTCACCGCATTTTCCATTTGTTCCTGTTTAGAGGCAGTGTTAGTTTTAGTCGTATTGTCTAAATTATTGAAGGCATCCTTGGCATTACCAGAAGATTTTTGTGCAGGTGCACTTAATTTATTTCCCGTTGGAGTTGTGGTATTATTTACAACTGTTTGGTTATTTGAAGGATTTAAAATTAAATTCAATGAATCAATAGATTTCTTTAATTGAGAAAGTTCAGAAGAAAGAGTAAACTTGCTATTTGCCGTAGCAGTAGAAAAAACATTTTGTAATGCTGACAAAGCACCTGCGTTATTTTTTTTAGATTTCACAATCTTATATGCGGCATCCATGTCCTTATAATATTGCTGCAATTTTGAAATCTGATCTTTCAATGCTATTACTTCTGGATCTGTAGCTCTACTCTTCATAGGTACAGAATTCAATGCGCTATTCGCTATAGTCAAACCCGAACGCCCTAAAGCAATTTTATCCTTGGCAATTTGAAGTTGACCATTAAAAGCCAAATCTTCTGCATCTTGTTTTGATTTTGCTGATTGTGCTCCTGCGCTAGCTGTTGCAATGTAATTGTTAAACTTCTTTTGGTCGTACGCTTTTGCAACCAGCGTCTGAACTTGGGCGTATGCTGCAATTGCATCTGCATGTTTATTTGCTTTTGCAAATTGATCGGCTTGAGCTAAAGTAGTTTTGATTTGTGTTTCAATATTTGCATCGTTTTGCGCCTGTTTGGTGCTGTCCGCTGCATTTAATTTTACATTGCTGTTTTTTGCCCTATCGTAAGCTAAATCAACCTGACTGTTCATTTGGCTTTGCCTTCCTTCTGGCACTGCTACAAATTTTTCTTGATCCCAATTAAATTTTTCTGCGTACTCATTTTTTGTGAAAGATAGGTCAACATTAGGACGATTCTCATACAACTCGAAAGTTAGCTCTTCAACCAATTGAAGTGTAGTTTGATTTGCATTTTTTAGTTTCAATGATTTTAAATCCACTAAAACTTTTTTAGAACTGAATCCTGGCTTTGAGGTCAAAACGTCAAATGGTATCGAGACTTTAACTTTACCTGTTACCACATAGGTTCCATTTGATTCAGAAACAGCTTTTGCAATAGTTTTTCCATTCTGAACAATATATATGGTTGAACCAAATAAATTTTCCTTCGTCGAATAATTCTTTACATATCCTTGAATCGAAATTGTAACTATTTCTTGAGAATAAAAAATACCTGAACAAAAAATAAGAAACAATATAAGTAAGTGCTTCATTTTAAAATCATTTAAACTATTATAGTGAATTACACTAATTTTGTTACGAATTTCGCTAAAAAAGGCGAACAAAAAAAATGCTTCAAATTGATCAGTTAAGCTATTGGGAAAAAAAGTTCTATTTCGAACAGATAGACTTTTTGATTATTGGAGCAGGAATTGTTGGATTGTCTACTGCTATTTACTTACGAGAACGTTACAAAAACGCAAAAATAGTAATCGTTGAACGCGGTTATTTGCCCACTGGTGCAAGCACGAAAAATGCCGGATTCGCTTGTTTTGGAAGCCCCACAGAATTAAACGATGACTTACAAACAATTCCTGAGGATAAAGTTTGGGAAACCGTTGAACTAAGATTTCGAGGATTACAACGTCTTTTCTCATTAATACCAAAAGAACTAATCCAATATCAAAAATGTGGTTCTTGGGATTTA
Source organism: uncultured Lishizhenia sp. (assembly GCA_964562965.1). GTDB lineage: Bacteria > Bacteroidota > Bacteroidia > Flavobacteriales_D > Crocinitomicaceae > UBA952. Next base: position 1,413 of record CAZLVX010000055.1, on the reverse strand, counting down.
ATAACTGAAGAAACTGAGAAATTAGACCCCAATTTCATACGCTACCTAAACGAAAACACCTATAAAATAACTGGGCACAAAGAAGTTTATACAGAAGAGCGTGAATCTATAAATCGATTTGGATTTAATGGTTTTTACACTGCCTATAAAAATAGGCTGGAGGGAAGTCTTCACACAAATTTACTCATACATCATCTCTATAAACGTGTGATAAGTGAAGATATTCATGTCTTATTTGGAATCAATGCTGACAGACTAAATTATGACTCCACAAGCACTTTTATTCAAACTAGTTATGGCCAAATTAATGCAGGAAAAGTTCTAATCTGTACGAACGGTTTTGCGAATCAATTTTTAGAGGATGATGAAGTTGAGCCAGCTAGAGCACAGGTACTAATAACAAAACCAATAGCCAATCTTAACATTAAAGGCACATTTCATATTGATAAAGGGTATACGTACTTTAGAAACATCGAAAACCGAATACTTCTAGGTGGCGGTCGAAATTTGAATTTTTCAGAAGAACGATCAAATGAATTTAAAAATACCTCACAAATACAATCCTATTTAATGAATCTATTAAACGAAAAATTGATTCCTAGCGAAGAGATAGCAGTAGATTATTTTTGGTCAGGAATTATGGGTATTGGAAAAGAAAAGAAGCCTATTATTAAAAAAGTGAACAATAATGTCTACTGTGGTGTTAGAATGGGTGGAATGGGAGTCGCCATTGGTTCGGAGGTCGGGTACATTCTCGCTAATCAAGTGTAAATGAGTAAAGAAAAAAAAGCTGAAAATAAAGAATTTGTTAATCCAATTGACCCCGACAAAATCGCTTTAAATCCTCATTCCTTAGAATATGGACACCATTCGGGAAGTGCATTAATCAAACCGGAAGATCAAGGAAAAATTAAAAGTCGAGCGTTGAACGCGATGGAGCATCAAACTGACATGCAACTTGGTCAGATTTATGAGCAGATGCATTTATTGGCAGAGCAAGCAAAGAAATTACAAGAAAGAAAACAAATTTCCGAGTTTATTTACAAAGCCGAAATACGATTTGAGCCATTTATTAATCATGTTTATCACTTATACCGTAGAGAACAAGGTTCTTTTTTGTTGTCAATGGTGGGTCCGACACAATGGGGAAAATCAGGTCAACACCTAATTTTCATTGCTACAGTTAAATTGCTAGCCGATCACACCTGGGATATTCTTGAAAAAGGGGATGAGTTCTCTTCTATCTAACAAATAACCACTCGGAGTGTGAAGAGTTTTTTTCATCGAATGAATATCCATCCACTTGAAAACGTTTTAAATCTTCGTCATTTTGAATATCGTTATCTAAAATATACCTGGCCATTTTACCTCGCGCATTTTTAGCATACATCATCACCATCTTATAATTTCCGT
>CAZLVX010000054.1:0-12877 GCA_964562965.1 uncultured Lishizhenia sp. | reverse complement strand
CACCGCCACATGCTACGATTTGCCCGGACTTAGAATTTAAGATATTCTCAAGACATTTGACTTCCAATGACCTGAAGTATTCTTCACCTTTTGTTGAAAATATCTCTTGGATAGATAATCCCTCTGAATGTTCTATCAAAGCATCCGTATCTATGAAGGGTAGCATTATTTTTTTCGCAAGTAACTGACCAATAGTCGTTTTACCTGACCCCATCATTCCTATCAAAAATATATGCCTGTCGTTCAAATGAAGAATTTTCTGTTTCATGATTTTACCTCATAATATGAGCATAACAAAAAAACATAAAATTTACTTTGAAATAACAAAAATATTCAACTATCTTTGCACCCTCAAAACCAGATTCCGTAGCTCAGCTGGTAGAGCAATACACTTTTAATGTATGGGCCCTGGGTTCGAATCCCAGCGGAATCACTGAAAAAGCACCTTAATTTAAAGGTGCTTTTTTTGTCTCGTTAATCAATATAATATTTTTTTTATCCCGTTGATAAAAAGGTTTAATCTACTTATTTGAACTTGTAGCATTTTGGTTGGTTTCTTTGTAAAAAAAGGAGTCATGAGAAAGTACATTTTTTATCTTGGATTATGTTTTGCATTAGTTAGTTGTTCAATCATTAAACCACATCAAGTAGGAATTAAAAGTAATTTGGGTAAAATTAGCGAAAGAGTGAAAAAACCTGGCCCCGTTATTTTTAACCCATTCTTAACTCGTGTAATTAAAGTCAATATTCGTACAGCGAACTTGTCGATCAAAGAGAACTTGCCTTCGAAGGAAGGACTAACCATTCTATCAGAAAGTTCAATTCTATATCATATTAAATCTGAGGATGTACCAAAACTGATAAAAGAAACAGGATTGTCTTATGAAGATAATTTGATTTTACCCGTATTTAGATCCGCAGCATCTGATGTTTGTTCAAAATACTTTGCAAAAGATATGCATAGTGCAAAAAGAAGTGAAATCGAAAGAGAAATTCAAAAAAGATTGTCGGAAGTATGCGAGCCTAAAGGTTTTGTTATTGAAGCTGTTTTGCTTAAAAGTATCACCTTACCTTCAGGATTAACAAGATCAATAGAAACGAAACTTGAGGCGGAACAAGAGGCTCTACGAATGGAATTTGTTTTGGATAGACAAAAGAAAGAAGTGGAACGTCAAGTAATTGAAGCCGAGGGTGCAAAGAGAACAAACGTAATACAATCAGAAGCTCGAGCAGAATCAGCGATTATCGAATCCGAGGGTAAAGCAAGAAGTATTGAAATTGAGGCAAAAGCCAATAAAGCTGCTAATGATTTACTGAATTCAAGTATCACGCCTAATATTTTAAAAATGAATCAAATACAAGCCTTCATTAAACTATCAAATTCACCAAATACAAAAACTATCATAACCGATGGAAAGGGAAATGTCTTTAATATGTTAGACAATAAATAACTTCCTATAATTTAAATTCGCAACTTACTTGTAAGGCTTTTTCAAGTTTTTGAAAAAATGATTTTCTAGGAATTTCAATGGCACCATAACGCTCAACATTTTCATTGATAAACTGTGTATCGAGCAACAAAAACTCCTCTTTTCTCAATATTTCAATGAGGTAATGAAAAGCAACTTTTGAAGCATTTGACACCAATGTGAACATAGATTCACCATAGAATACGCCACCAACGTGAACACCGTACAATCCACCAGCCAATTGCTCGTTATAATAAACTTCGACAGAATGAGCGAATCCTAAATTTTGAAGTTCGCAATAAACCGTTATCATTTCTTCTGAAATCCAACAACCATCACCCTTAAATCGTGGCAAAGCACATTGGCGCATAACTTCCTCAAATTGCGCATCAATTCTTACTTCAAAAATACCGCGGTTTAGAATATTTCGAAGAGATTTTGAAGGTTTGTAAGTTTCAATAGGAATTATAGCACGGGGATTTGGACAATACCAATCAATTTCTCCTTTTCTATCTGACATAGGAAAAACACCTTGCTTATACGCTTTCAATAATAGCTCTACAGATAATGTGCTCATCACTCAACAAAGTAATACGTTGCAATCCAATAAAGATAACATTTAACGTTTTTTTTATATTCAATCATTTGTTTTAAACAATTGTTTAAAATAGTTGTTTAATTTTGCGACACATGAAAAAAGAGTTAAGTACAGAGGAGAAAATAAAAGAGGCAGCGAAGGCTGTATTTCTTCAAAAAGGTTTTTCCGGTTGTACTACCAGAGAGATTGCAAAGGCTTCCGGAATGAATGTGGCACTCGTTTGTTACTACTTTCGATCGAAAGATCAACTTTTTCAATTGATTTTTCAATCTGTTATGGAAGAGTTCATGCATTCGTTGATTCAAGTTTTTCAAGAAGAAATGCCTTTGAAGGAAAAAATGCGCATTTTAATTGAGAAACGATATGAATTTGTAGAAAAAAACCCGGAGTTTCCGAATTTTATTCACAACGAATTGAAGCGTAATGCCTCCTTTACTCAACATAACAAAAAAATATTCGACAAAATTGCCTCTACAGGAATCTTTGAAGAGGCACTAACAGCACAGCAAAAAGGAGAAATGAGACAAATCGATATGTTTCATGTCACTATGCTGATTATGTCGAACTGCGATTTTCCTTTTATCGCAAAAAATTTTCACATGACAATGCAAGAAATGTCTGAAGAAGAAGTATCTCTTAAACTTACAGAACATCGTCATGTGGTAACTGAAATGTTAATGAATTATTTATTTCCAAATTAAATCTTATGATGAAACTCCTCGTTTCCATTTGTTTGTTCCTCAGCCTACAAGACGTAAAAGCACAATTAGACCTGAAGTCTTGTTTAGCAATGGCAGATACTGCAAATTTAACCATACGCAATGCCGAACTTGATATTGAGATTAACAAGAGAGAGCGCAGCTCATATCTGTCCTCTCGTCTTCCTCAATTAGGATTTAATGCTGATTACAAGTACAATGCAAAAATTCCAGGTCAAGTTGTTCCGGCAGCGTTTTTTGGTGGACAACCCGGAACGTACGCGACTGTTCAATTCGGTGTTCCTTATGTTTTGTCGAACAATGTTCAACTTACTCAAATACTATTTAATTCTCAATTGAATTATGGACTCGCTGCCTTAAAAATAAATGCTGACATTGTGGAGGTTCAACGTAATATGACCATTCAAGATATTCGCTATCAAGTGTCAAATACCTATTTTCTACTTCAAGGTTTGGAAAAACAATTATCATTTCTTGAAAGCAACTTGTCTCAAACAAACAAGGTGTTAAAAAACATGAATTCATTGGTAGAAAAAGGTTTAGCCCTTCAATTGGAAGCGGATAAAATTAAAGTAAACCTGTTGAATTTGGAGAATGGAATAGCATCTGCTCAAGCATCTAAAGAACAACTTTTAGACTTACTGAAAATTTTAATTGGTTACCCAAAGGATAAAAAACTTACACTAGCTGAGGATGTTATTATCGAACAGTCATTAATTAAGGCAGAGGATAATAAGCAGTTTTACCCACTAAAATTAATTGAATCACAGCAAGAAATGAATAAAGAAGAGAGCAAAGGAATCAAAATGAGCTACTTACCAAATTTAAATTTGTACGGAGTTTACAACTACAGCTATAACATTAAACCGGAAGACGACTTCAGAAAAGGAATTGATGGTGTGTTTATTGGTCTTCGTCTTGATTGGTCTTTGTTTGATGGCTTACAACGCATGTACAAAAGCAAAATGAACGCCATCCGCTCAGATAAATTAACTAATCAATATGAATTAGTAAACCAACAACTGGAAATGGCTGCTAATCAAGCCAAAAGACAAATCAAACTCAAATCTGATGCATTATCACTTTCTAAAGAACAGTTGAAATTAGCTGAAAATGTATACCAACAAACAAACTTTAAATTTGAAAAAGGCCTTGCCAATTCAACAGAATTAATACTTGCTGAAAATAGTCTTTACCAAGCTCAAAATAATATTGTCTCTACTTATGTTCAATTGAGACAAGCAGAATTAGAGTACCTAAAATCAATCGGAAATATTAAATAATTACTCATGAAAAGAATCATCATTATCTCACTTTTTGCATTAGCTGTTATTGTTTTAGCAGCTCTTAAACTAATGTCGAATAAAGAAGAAGCGGCAACTAAAATTTTTGAGCGCGACCCATCAACTGCCGTTTTAGTAGAAGTCACCAAACCAAGCAATCATACCTTCGAGAGTTCTCTATCATTTTTAGGAACTTTTGATGCCAATCTTCAGAACAATATCGCTTCGGAGTCTGGAGGAAAATTGATTAGTTTAAATGTAAAAGAGGGAGACTTTGTCAATAAAGGCCAAGTTTTAGCAAAATTAGACGATGAAATGATTCTTTTACAAATCGAAACTGCGAAATTAAACATCAATCAATTGAAGAATGACTTTGAGCGTTTGTCGGCACTAAAAAAAGAAAATGTAGTGACAAATAGCGAATTTGAAAAGGTAGACCTTGGACTAAAAACGGCAGAGGTACAACTCAAGCAATTACAAAAACAACTTAAATCTACGTCCATTACAGCCCCATTTAGTGGTGTTGTTAGCAAGAAAATGGTTGATCTAGGCTCCATGATTGCTCCCGGCACTCCGATTGTTGAATTAGTAGATATTTCTTCATTAAAATTAACGGTTTCTGTTCCTGAAAGAGATATTCTGAAATTTAAAACTGGTCAAAAAATCACCGCTAAAGCAGATATTCACGGCGCAATCACTTTTGATGGAGAAATAAAAGTTATTGGAGTTCAAGCAGATGCAGCTCATAATTATAAGGTTCAGGCAATCGTAACTAATTCGAACGAATACAAAATTATGGCTGGCATGTACGGTTCGTTAACACTAACTAATTCTACAAGTGTTAGCGCTTTGTCAATACCGAGGAAAGCTCTGGTTGGATCCTCTAAAAGCCCACAAGTCTATGTCGTAAGAAATGGCAAATCTGTTTTAGTTAATTTCAATGCTGGAACTAGCGATGGAGAATTTATCGAGGTTATTTCGGGATTGTCAACTTCGGATGAAGTCGTGATCAAAGGACAAGTAAATCTTCAGAATAACAGCAACGTAAAAACGAAATAAGGACATGACACTTACTGAAATATCCATAAAAAGACCTTCTTTAATTATCGTAATATTTACGATTTTAATTGGTGGTGGACTAATCAGCTATAACCAGCTCAGTTACGAATTACTTCCAGATTTCTCCCCTCCGGTATTGACGATTACAACAGTATATCCTGGAGCCTCCCCTGCTACAGTTGAAAATCAGGTTTCAAAGCCGCTGGAAGATGCGCTCAGTGGATTGGAAAATATAACCGAGGTTACTTCTTTCTCATTAGAAAATGCTTCTGTGGTATTGTTAGAATTTAACGCTTCTACTGATATTGATGCAGCATTAGAGGATGCACAGCGAAAAGTGAATAATATTATAAGTACACTACCTGACGACGTTCAGAATCCCGTGGTGGCTAAAATTGAACCAAACGCATCCCCTGTTTTACAAGTCAGTGCAAATGCTGATAAACTCAACGACCGCGATTTTATGGTCTTGATGGATGATCAAATTCTTCCTCAATTGAAGCAAGTTTCAGGAGTCGGCGAAGTTCAAGTAATTGGCGGTGAAAAAAGAGCGTTTAGAGTTAATGTCGACAAAGACAAAATGAAACGCTATGGTTTAACAATGGCCAATATCAATCAAGCCATTGCAGCATCGAACCTTGAATTCCCAACAGGCAAGGTAAAAAGCGAAAAGGAACAGATGACGGTAAGGTTAGCTGGTAAATACCAATCTATTACTGATCTTGAAAACTTGATACTATTTTCTAGAGGGACTTCAACTGTGAAATTATCTGATGTCGCCGAGGTAGTGGATGACATTGAAGATAGAATCGCCATTAGTAGGTTTAACGGGCAAAATGGAATCGGATTAAGAATTAAAAAGTCTAGCGATGCGAACGCTGTAGATATGTCGAATGCCACGAAAGAACGATTTAAGGTACTCGAAGAAAAATACAAAGACGTAGGATTGAAATTTACGGTAGCTACAGACACTTCAAAACCTACTATTGATTCTGTTGACGCAGTACTTCATGACCTTGAAATTGCCATTTTACTGGTAGCCGCCGTTATGTTGTTGTTCTTACACAGTTTGAGAAATGCCCTTATCGTACTTATTGCCATTCCAGCATCATTGGTTTCCACCTTCATTGCGATGTATTTGTTGGGATACACATTGAATCTTATGACATTATTGGCAATGTCTTTAGTAATTGGAATTTTAGTAGATGATTCCATTGTGGTATTGGAGAATATTTACCGACACTTGTCGATGGGAAAAGATAAAAGAAAGGCTGCTCTAGATGGAAGAAATGAAATTGGTTTTACTGCTTTAGCCATTACACTAGTTGACGTTGTAGTATTCTCACCTGTTGTATTTATTGAAGGAACTATTTCAGATATTTTACATCAGTTTTCCATAGTAGTTGTAATTTCTACTTTAATGTCCTTATTTGTATGTTTTACTTTAACACCATGGTTGGCTTCAAGATTTGCCAAAGAAGTGCATTTAAATCCCAAAAACTGGTTACATATTCCTTTAATTTGGTTTGAAAAGCGTGTAACAATTTTTACTGAGCAATATGTGAAGTTAGTAGGTTGGTCCTTGCGTCACAAAATAATCATGGGAATCGTGATTTTGGTCATCTTTATAGGTAGTATGGCAACAATGGGACTTGGAATTGTTGGACAGGAATTCGTTTCTCAGGGCGATCAAGGAAAGTTTATGATAAAACTTAAATACGATAAAAGCACCACCTTCGAGGAAAATAATAAGACGACGTTGGAAATCGAAAAATTGATTTTGGCGGAAACAGAAATGGTTGATGTTGTGTTCTCAAACGTGGCCGGACCAAGTTCAGGTATGGGTGCAGCATCTTTCGGGGCTGAAAATAAGTCGGAAATTACCGTTCAGATGAAGGATGGAAAGCAAAATGAAATTCCGACAATTCAATACATGAATAAAATCAGAAAAATGATTGAGGACAAATATCCTGGTATTGAAGTAAAAGCTTTAAACATGGGATTAGTTGCCTCGGAAGAAGCTCCTATTGAAATATTTCTCTCCTCAGATAACCCAGAGTTACTCATGACGGAAGCTAAAAGAATAAAGGCTGCACTTTTGGATATTAAAGGAGCAAAAGACCCCACTATTTCAACTGAAGACATTACTCCAGAAATTCGCATTGAATTAAACAGAGAAAAAATGGGGCAATTAGGAATTCCAATTGCGACTGTTGGTATGCAATTGCAGAACGGTTTAACAGGGAATAATGACAATCAATTTGATATTAAAGGTCAAGAGTACAACATCCAAGTGATGATGGATCAATTTGATCGAAAAAATGTAGATGACATCAAGAATATGTATTTTTCAGCAAACGATGGGAAGCAAGTACCATTCAAGGAATTTGCATCTATTACTGTCGAAAATGGAAGCGGTTCACTTGAACGTAAAAACAGAATTTCAAATACGACCATCCGTTGTTATGTAGAAGGAACAGCCTCAGGTAATGTATCTGCAGCCTTAGAAAACTATTTAAAAGAAAAACCATTGGATCCAAATGTCCGCATGTTATGGGGAGGAGAGATAAAACGTCAGAAAGAATCCATGGGAGCCCTAGGAACAGCCATGCTTATTGGTCTTTGTCTTGTTTACCTCATTATGGTTGCTCTATATGATAATTTCATTTATCCTTTCGTGGTATTGTTTTCCATACTTGTAGCTCTCGTTGGTGCAATATTAGCTCTGAATTTAAGTGCCTCAAACATGGGTGTATTTACCATGTTGGGTATGCTCATGTTACTTGGATTGGTAGCTAAAAATGCGATACTCATCGTCGACTTTGCCAACCATTTGAAAGAAAAAGGCATGAATACCTATGATGCATTACTTGAAGCTGTTGGAGAACGAATGAGACCAATTTTAATGACTACGATTGCAATGGTCATCGGTATGATTCCTATTGCAACTGCAACAGGATCTGGTGCTGAATGGAAGAATGGTTTAGCCTGGGTATTGATTGGAGGGTTAACGAGCTCCATGTTCCTGACTATCATTGTAGTTCCTATGATGTATTATGTTGTAGACAGGTTGCAAGAAAAATGGAAAAACAGAAAATGGTTGAAGAAAACTGCGTTAAGCGAATAATCAAAAAAGGCTGTCTATTTGACAGCCTTTTTAGTTTATAAATACAATTCTATCAAACCTTCTGGGGCTTCTATAAATAAGTTTTTTGATTTTCTATTTACCTTTTTCACAAGCCCCTCAAAAATAGGAATTAAAATTTCTTTTTTGTCATGACTTGTTACAACCAGTAAGGGATTCGATTTTATGTCCACAACGTTTGTTACAATTCCAATCTCTCCCACTCTAGCATCTGTCACAGAATATCCAAGTACTTCGTGATCATAAAAAGATGCTTCATCCAATTCTATTAATTGATCTAGTGGCAAATAAAGCGATTTCTTTATTAACGCTCTTGCAGAAGACTCATTGTCAATATCTTGAAATTTAACCGTAATAAAACCTTTATTTTTCACCTTCACATGCTCGATAAAAAAAGGAATTAATGCACCATCGATTTCGATAAAAACTGAAGTCAACTGTTGATAGTCACTTGGATTAGAAACGTCCAAAAACAACGAAACTTCACCTTTAAATCCGTGAAGTTTCGCTACTGTTCCTAAAAAGAAACAATCTTTTATAGTCATTATTATGCTTCTGGCTCTTCAGATTGAGTTTCAGCAGGAGCATCCTCTTTACTGTCCTCTTCTGTAACTTCAGCAACAGGCTCCTGTGCTGGCGCTTCTTGCGCTTCTTCTGCAACGGTCTCCTGTGCTGTTTCTTCTTGCGCTTCTTCTGCAACTACCTCCGTTGTTTCTTCATGTGTTGCTTCAGTTGATTCTTCGGAAACATTTTCATCAGCATTTGTGACATCTGTTTCCACTTCCTCAGCAACCTCAACTTCAGGAGTAATTTTTGCAGCTACTTCTGCCGCTTTAGCAGCATTTGCTTCTTGCTCTGCTTTTAATTTAGCAGCTTTTTCAGCTGTTGCATTTTTGGCCAAACCATCTTTCTTACCTTGAATTTTTGCTTCTTTATCACTTAACCATTTTGCAAATTTCTCTTCCACTTGCTCAGCAGTTAATGCGCCCTTTTTAACACCATTCAATAAATGGTTTTTGTAAAGAACACCTTTATATGATAAAATTGCTCTTGCTGTGTTTGACATTTCTGCACCGGTTTGAACCCATGCCAATGTGTTTTCAAAATTGATATCAATAATCGCAGGATTTGCAGTTGGGTTGTATGTACCTAACTTTTCGATGAATTTTCCATCTCTTTTAGCGCGACTATCCGCGGCTACTAAATGAAAAAAAGGTTTTCCTTTTTTTCCATGTCTTTGCAATCTAATTCTTGTTGCCATACTTTTCTTTTTTACAATGTGAGGTGCGAAACCTCGGTTTATAATTTATTTATTGGGGTGCAAAGATACGAATCTTTTAGTAAATACCAAGGAAATTACTTTCCTTTTGCTCTCAAAACAATAAGTACGGTATACATCATAATTTTTATATCCAATGCGAGGCTCCTGTTCTTTAAGTAAATGAGGTCGTATTTCATTCTATGAAGCATTTGTTCGACATTTTCAGCGTAACCATATTTCACCTGACCCCAGGAGGTAATTCCGGGCCTTACCCTCGTTAATTGAAGATATTGAGGCTCTTGTTTCACAATTTGATCTATGTAAAATTGCCTTTCCGGTCGGGGTCCTACAAGCGACATATCGCCATTCAGTACATTAAAAAACTGAGGAAATTCATCTAATCTTGTTTTGCGCATAAATCTGCCAATCTTAGTAATTCTTGGATCATTTTCTGATGATAATTGCGGTCCAAATTTCTCAGCATCAACATACATCGTGCGAAATTTCACAATTCGAAACACCCTGCCATTAATCCCAATTCTTTCTTGTAAAAAAAAGATTGGACCTGGACTTGAAATTTTAACTGCGACGGCAGAAAAGACATAAAAAGGAACTAATAAGAGAATTGCTATGGTAGATAAAGCTAAATCCATAAGGCGTTTAATGGCTTGTTGCCAATAGGGCATGGGATCTGGAAGTAACTCAATGAGGGCAACACCAAAAATATTGGTCATCTTAATTGATCCTGAAAGGATTTCGAAGGTGTCCGGTAAGAGTTTTATCCTTTTCTTTCCGTCATCAATTCGCAACAAAATATTTTTTAATCGATCGTGTTCGGTCGCTTCAATAGCAATGATGATTTCCTCAAACTCAGCATTCAATAGAATAGACTCCAAATCTTTTTCGTGACCCAAATATGGAATAAAAGGTTCTAATAATTTATCTTTTCCATTGACATTCACAAATCCTACAAAGTTGTTGACGTTTTTAGGATGTAGGGAAATCTCTTGATATAATTCTAATGCTTTTTCATTACCTCCAATAATCAAGGTTTTAAAACCTGCACCTCTTATTCGAATGGATGAAATTAATAAGGTTACCAAAAATATTCTAGGAACCAGGGTACAGGAATAATGAATCAAGAATAATAATAGAAATAACTGATAATAATCATTGTATGATCTTACTTCATCGTCCAAAAGCAATGCAAAAAAAAGTACAATTGAACCAAAAACTGAAGCTGTAGTTGTAAGGTTAAATATTTTGATTCGAAACAATCTTCTAACCTCGTAATAAGTTCCTTGAATAAAATAAAATAGTAACCAAAGAATAGGTAAAATAAGCATTCCCCAATAGAAATTGGCATCAGGATGAAAGGTTTTTCCCTCTATTAATTCTTGACGTAAATAAAAGAATATACACCAAGATAAAACTGCTGAAATTAAATCAGTAATAAAAAGTGATATCTGCCAAGCGCTTGTTCTCATTAATTAAGATAAACAACCTTTATGTTATCAATTCGAATTTCTGAATTCGTTTTGCCCTCATCAAGTCTTGCTTTAAGGGATTGAAGAATATTTGATCCAGCAGGTGAATTTCCGATGAGTTCTTTTAGATCTATATATATTTTTTTCCATCTGACCACATCTTGTGCTTGTGCATTAAGCTGAATATTTGGGTTATCCGTGATAGAATTTGGAGAAATCCAAAGAACACCGGTAAGCAAACTATTCGTATTGTAATAATCAATTTCAAGGTAAGCATCCCGATTTTTAGGTATATAAATTTGCTCATTAGTAGATGCAATCCAAGAGGAATCTATCGAATTTAAATTTATTCTACCATAAAAGTTTCCATTAAACCATTGCAAGTCTTGATTATCTGTGGGTGTTGTCAAAATTGCAGATGTGTTCTGATCAACATCAATTTTAAGATTCAAGGGATCTTCAAAATCTTCTATCCAAAAATTTGTAAGGTTATTATATCTTGTAATTGGATTTAATGTTAGCGTTTGATTTGCAGTGAGTGTTGCATTCACTTCATAAACCTCCATAAAGGGGTATACTTTTTTAGTTGCGGAAATACCGTTGTTTTTAATTGCGGGATAAATTTTAATGTTAACGTCTCCATATTTTAAAATAGGTATTTTAAAAGGGACCTCAAATACGCCAACAATTTCGTCGTCAATATATACCCATGCTTCTGAAAAATTATGCGACAATTCCCCTTCATTTCCGGACAACGCAACGTTATTTTGCAAAGTCCACTGGGTAACTTCTAGATAAGCAGGTTCAGGATTATTTTTTAAACATGAGCTGCAAACAAATAAAATGAACAGACTAAGCAAAAATGAAAATCGAAACATAAAAATTAAACGAAATTGTTACCGAAGTATTGTGTTAAATTAGGACATTATTGATATTATTTCCAAAGCAACCTCCATTGCATTATACCCTGCATGATGATCAACAATCGGCGTCTTGTTTGCATTTAAACACTTATAAAACTCTTCAAGTTCCTCTTTAATGGCATTAGACTGATGAAGCTCTGGCTTATCTATCCAGATTTTCTTCTTAACACTATCCTTTCCGAGATCCAAAACGATATCAAAAGGATCTGGTTCTCCTGCAATGTTTTCCATCCTCACAACTTCAAGTTCCTTGTTTAGAAAATCTACACTTATGTAGGCATCTTTTTGAAAAAATCGTGATTTACGCATATTCTTTAAGGATAACCTCGAAGAAGTAAGATTGGCTACACATCCATTTTCAAATTCAATTCTGGCATTTGCAATGTCATGTGATTCACTTACAATAGATACTCCAGAAGCAGATATCCTTTTAACTCTAGATTTGACTACACTCAAAACTATATCAATATCATGAATCATCAGATCTAAAACTACAGGCACATCTGTTCCTCTCGGATTAAATTGTGCGAGTCGATGTGTCTCAATAAACATTGGCGAATCAAGGTGATTTTGTGCTGCAAGAAAAGCAGGATTGAATCTTTCTACATGTCCAACCTGAACATGAACACCAGCTTCATCGATAAGCGATACCAATCTTTTAGCTTCGTCCATAGTCTCTACCATAGGCTTTTCAACGAAAACCGGTAGCTGACGTTTTATTGCTTCAACAGCTAATTCAAAATGTGAAACGGTTGGTGTCACTATTATTACTGCTTCACATATTTCTAGAAGTTCTTGATAAGAACCTGCTTGAGGAACATTATATAAATTACTGATCTCATGACGAATAGAATTATCTTCATCAAAGACTGCTTTAACCTCAAACATCTGAGATAATTCCAAAAGATTTTTGAGATGAATTTTACCCAAATG
>CAZLVX010000053.1:0-13075 GCA_964562965.1 uncultured Lishizhenia sp. | reverse complement strand
ATTAAACACATGGGAATTGTGGATATCAATGGTGAATTCAACAAATTTGATGTAAAAATCAACTTAAATAATGGAAGTTGGGATGGATCATCGATCGAGATGACTGCAGAATCAAAATCGATTTACACAGGTATTGAAATGCGCGACAATCACCTCAGATCAGCTGATTTTTTCGACGTGGAAAAGTACCCTACATTAACTTTCAAAAGTACATCTGTGAAAAAAGTTAAAAACAAGTACATTATTTCAGGTGATTTCACCATGCATGGAATTACAAAAAATTTAAAATTAATAGGAGAATCAACAGGTGTTGCCAAAAAAGGTGAAACAGAAGCTGTAGGCCTAAGAATAACAGGTGTCGTAAAAAGAAGCGATTTTAAAATCGGAGAACCGTCGGGCGGATTAGCTGACGATGTTCAATTAATCGCAGATTTAGAATTGACAAAATAGTTTAAAAGAAATGGCATTGTATTTTTTTGCTTTTGTCATCTCTGTATTCGGAATTGCAGCCACCAAATACGAGAACCTTAAAGCTTTGAACGTATTTACGTTTTTAGGAGCATGCTTTGCCATTTCTCTATTTCTTCACCCAATCCAAACATATCAAGGCAGTACATGGATTCCTATTTGGGTGTTGAGTATTTTTATTTTCACTTATATACTGAAGTCATTCATTACGAACAACTGGATAATAATCATTTCAATTGGTCTATTGCCAGTCCTTTTTTTAATCAAAGGGGAAACGCTTTCCTTTGGAGAGTATGAATTAAACAGCTCTTCCACAACATTTATTGGACATGTTTATTTGGGTTATTTGTTTCCATTCGTGATCTATTTAAAATCATATTTTCTTAAAAAATGGCTAGAAATTGAAGAAATTAAAACAACCCATATCGTTTGGCCTTTCATTATTGGACTACTTTTATTTGCGGGATATTTTCATCATTCTTTTTCAGGGATATTAGCTGTAATCATTGGACTTTTCATGTTCGTGCTTTCTGACGAAAAAAGGTCAAATGAATTGTTAACTTCTTTGATGTTCTTTTCAGCTGCATTTGGATTTTATGGTATGAGTTACCTTCCTCAAAACACCATTATATCTTCAAACGTTTTGCTCAGTTTGGGATTGGCGGCTGGAGCTTTTTCTTTACTAAACATATTTAATTTCAAGTCATCCAAAGGAATCTTTTCAAAATTGCTACTGCTGACCATTTCATGTTTATCTCTGCTTGTGCCGCTTTATTTGGGTGGAAAAAATATTTCTTTTGGTGGGCAAGGGTCGTTTGTAGTGGCGTTAATATTCTTGGGATTTCTTTCTAACACAAACTTCGAAAACATTGAAAAATCTACTTTTATTCGTGTTTTTTACTCATTAACAATGGGGATTGCATTGTTTATTTTTTCTCTTCAAAACGAAAATTATAAGTTACAAAATCTTCAAGCGAATTTCGATTCATCAAAAGAAAAAAACGCGTTGGCAGGAGAATTTCAAAAGGTTGAGAGTTCCTCTTTTGAAGCCATTGCTGGAAGCTATTCAATTGTGCAAGAAAACCTCGAATTTAACTTTGAACTTGGTCCCAAAGATGCGAGAACAAAAGGTGCATTTAAGGAGATAAGTGGTGAGATAATTCTTGATAAAACGATTTCTAAATCAAGTTTTAAAATTACGCTGCCTGTCAAAGGATTAACGACGTTTGAATCATCGAGAGATGAAGCTATCATGTCAGAGTTTTTCTTTTTGGAAAAATTTCCCTCGATTACATTTAGTTCAACTTCGGTCAGTGAAACCTCTAATGGAATAACAGTTAAAGGAAATTTCACGATGATTGGCGTAACGAAAGAAACGGTAGTTAACCTTAAATTTACTGGTAATAAAAAAATAAATGGTAATGAATTCCGCGTATTACAAGGAGTTGGGTCTTTGGACAGAACTGTTTTTGGAATGGAGCCTGACCCTTCGATTGGAAATGTCGTTGACTATAATTTCACCATTCTTCTTAAAGAAATATAAAAATCAGAAAAATGCACAACGTTTTTCGTAGAATTACGTTTATGCATTGATGGCTAAGCACTCTGTATTTCTTTTGACTTTACTTCTTCTAACAAATGAAGTGCTGAGTCAATTGACTACAAACACGGGTCAAGCACCAAATTCTTTGGTTCAAAATGTATTACTCGGAACTGGAGTAACCGTTTCAAATGTAATATACAATGGAAGTCCAACAGCCATTGGATCTTTCACTGCCAACGGCACAAACTTAGGAATAGATCAAGGAATTGTAATGACAACAGGTACCGTTTTTAATAATGGTAACGGCCCACAAGGTCCAAATAATCAACCCGGATGTGGTATTGATAACAATGTTGGCGGATCCGCTTTACTTTCAAATATCATTGGTGGAACTCAAACATATAATGCCTCTATTTTAGAATTTGACTTTATTCCTTTTTCTGACACTGTTCGATTTAAATATGTATTTGGATCAGACGAATATCCTGAATTTGCACCACCGAATAATTCAGGCTACAACGACGTATTTGGATTCTTTATAAGTGGGCCTGGTATAACAGGTATTCAAAACATTGCACGACTTCCGAACAACGGAAGCGTTGTGAGCATAAATAACGTGAATGCCATTACTAATTCTCAATATTTTAATTTCAACGGTGATGGAAATGGTCCTCCGTATAATTCCAACCCATTTTACATTCAATACGATGGCTTTACAGATGTATTGGAGGCAGTTTCGAGAGTACAATGCGGCCAAACTTACCATTTAATTATCGCAGTTGCAGATGTGGGTGATGGGCAATGGGACTCGGGGATTTTTCTAGAAGCGAATAGTCTAACTTCAATTACGCCTGTTTCAATAACCTCTCAAATCAGTGAACAACTATTTACCAATCCAAATTGGATGGCAGAAGGATGTGTTTCCGCTACTGTTGAATTGACAAGAAATTCAAATTTAAATGTTTCATTGACAATACCTATTGTTGTTACAGGAAGTGCATCTAATGGGATTGACTATACAGGAGTTCCCATCTCGGTAACTTTTGCTCCCGGACAATCAAATTTGAGTTTTACAGTGAACTCTTTGACTGATTTATTAAGTGAGGGCCTAGAGAATATTCAGATAACCTTTCAACTGCAAGATCCTTGTGGGAATCCTACTCCTCAAACGGTAGAACTCTTTATTCAAGATGTGCAGCCGTTATTAGTTAATCTAAATAATCCTACAGTAGAATGTCCCGGTGATGATATTCAGGTAACTGCAACTGTTTCAGGAGGATTACCGCCTTATTCCTATTCATGGTCGGATGGTTCAACAGGAACAAGTATTATGGTGTCTCCTAATTCAACAGGAACGTATTGGGTTGAGGTTAGTGCTTCTTGTACAAATTCTCCAGCTTCGGATACAGTTTTGGTTACAGTCCCAACCTATGCTCCATTAGACGTGGATTTAGAAGCAGATATTACCGAAATTTGTCCGTATTTAAATGATACCTTAACGGCTGTGATTTCGGGAGGCTCTGGGAATTATACAATACAATGGCGACAAAACAATCAACTTATTTTCGGCGCTAATTCAAACGAATTACCCATTAATCCTTCGGTGTCTACGACGTATATAATTACGGTTTCTGATAATTGTGGCTCTACGGTCCTAGATACACTCATTTACACAATCACAAGCCCGCCATTACTCGTTACCACAACACCAAATCCTGAAATATGTCCAGGAGATAGTATTTTTATAAGTGCGCAAGCCACAGGAGGTTTTGGTAATTATTCCTACCATTGGCTGCACAATGGTGCTACAACTTCAGGTATTTGGGTCAAACCTTCCACAACAAGCACTTTTGTTGTAGAGGTATCTGATGACTGTCAAACATTCACTACCCAGGGATTTGCTCAAGTAGTTGTTGTGCGGCCAAATGCTGATTTTATCGTTCAAACAGATCAACCTACTGAGAATTTACCTGTATCATTTCAAAATACTACTACAAATGGATATACGTATCAATGGTACTTTGGGGATGGAGGATTTTCATCTCAAATTCACCCAACCAATGTATATGAAACACCAGGCGTATATTACGTGACACTTATTGCTACTGACGCAAAAGGATGCGTTGATAGTATAACAAAACCAATACTCATAAAAGAGGAATTCTAC
Source organism: uncultured Lishizhenia sp. (assembly GCA_964562965.1). Taxonomy (GTDB): domain Bacteria; phylum Bacteroidota; class Bacteroidia; order Flavobacteriales_D; family Crocinitomicaceae; genus UBA952. The sequence continues at coordinate 8,897 of CAZLVX010000053.1, read as the reverse complement.
ATTTACATTCCTAATTCGTTTATTCCAGACGGAGATAGAATTAATAATGTATTTGCTGGAAGTTTTATTGGGGTTAAATGGATTGAACTAGAAATTTATAACCGTTGGGGTGAAAAAATTTACATAACCAAGGAGATTAGTTTCGAATGGGACGGCACTTTTAATGGTAGAGTTGTACCTGATGGCACTTACACATGGTTATTAAAATACAAACCTAATAATGGAGATATCACCATTCGAACTGGTCACGTAAACGTTCTGCGTTAATCGTTTGATATTATCTCAAACAACTCGTTTAGATTTGGAGAAATAATCACCTCAATCCTTCTGTTTTTAGCCTTATCATTTGCATCAACTGGATAAAACTCTCCTCTTCCAGCAGCCATTATTTGAGTGGGGTTCATAGTGGAATTCGCTAAAAGAATGTCGACAACTGATGTTGCTCTCAAGACAGATAATTCCCAGTTATTCTTTGGAGATGTTGCTGCGGTCATTTTGTCGGTATCTGTGTGACCTTCAACTACAATTTCCAGTTCCTTCTCACTTTCTAGAACTTTTCCGAGTTCTACCAGTGCTTTTTTACCTTCTGGTTCTACAATTGTACTTCCAGACTTGAATAATAATTTTGCCTCAAGACTTACGTAAATTCTACCATTTTTTTGAACAACAGTCAACCCTTGATTTTCAAAACCGCGCAATGCATTTGCAACCTTTGCTTTCAATAATTGGACAGCTTGGTCTTTTTTGCGAATTGCTTCTTCAAGTTCGTTTACACGTCTTTCTCTTTCTTCTAATAATTTTTGTTTGGCTTTGAGTTCATTTTCAAGTTTCAATAAAGCATCTTCTTTCGCTTGAAGTTCTTTATTCTTTGCTTCCAAATCAGCTTGTAATGCAGCAGTTTCTTTAGCACTTAGATTTTTTAACTTATCAAATGACTTTTCTAAAGATTCATGTTCTAATTGAAGCTTCGTGAAATCTCTATTTAGGATTCTCCATTTATTTCCGAGAATACTTGTGTCTTGTTTTATCTTCGATAAATCTTTCGATGCAATATCGTATTTCGTTTTCAAGTCCTTCGCATCTGCTTCGAATTGATTGCTTGAATTCTTATATTTTTCAAGTTCCTCAGAGCATGCCTGTTCCTTCTTTAATAAGTCTTTGTATTTTTTTGCAGGAACACAGGAATAAATTAGAGTTGCTGAAATGGCTAGAAATGAAATGAGTTTAAACATAATCTTCGTTTTATCAAAAATCGTGAAGATAACAGTTGAAATTAAGTCTGACTCTTTAACTTTTTAACATTAAAAATTTCATAAAAAGAAAATGAGGCCAAGTGCCTCATTTTCTTAACATTGATTTTAGTTGTTTAATCAAAAACTATCTTCATTTCAACTCGTCTATTTTTCTGTCTTCCTTCTGGTGTATCGTTGCTTGCAATTGGTTTAGTTTCTCCAAAATAAAGAACAATCAACCTAACATCTTCTACTCCTTTGGAGACAAGATAGTTTCGTAACGCTTCCGCACGTTTCTTAGATAACACCAAGTTTCCATTGTCATCCCCAACATTATCAGTGTGACCAGAAATTTGAAGTTTCCAGGTTGGTTTCTTTTTCAAGACTTCAGCCAATTCATCCAGAGACGGTTTTGAAGGATCCTTAATAATATCTTTGGCAGTCTCGAACTCTAAATTATCAAATGCTGTTTTTAAGACTTCAATAATTTCTTTTTCGATAACAGGACATCCTTTATTTGATTTCGGACCTGGTGTATTTACACAATCATCGTCTTTGTCTAATAATCCGTCACCATCAGAATCTTTATATGGACAACCTTTGTTTTCTTTAGGGCCAGGATTTGTCGGACATTCGTCATCTTTATCTAACAATCCATCTCCATCTGTATCAGGCCATGGACAACCTTTGTTTTCTTTTGGACCTGGAACTTCTGGACATTCATCCACAAAATCAAATAACCCATCTTTGTCTTTATCTGGACATCCTTGGAACTCTACGGAACCAGAATCTTTAGGGCATGCATCTTTGATGTCAATGATTCCATCGTTATCAGTATCCGGGCAACCTTTATATTTCTCAGGTCCAGGATTATCAGGACAATCGTCATCGATATCACGAATACCATCCCCGTCTTTATCTGGACATCCATTTAATTTAGGTAGGCCGGCAATATCAGGACAATCATCTTTTTTATCAATGATTTTATCACCGTCCCTATCTGGACATCCATTAAACTCTTTTAAACCTGGATCTTCAGGACAATCGTCTTTTTTATCAATAATTTTATCACCATCCCTGTCTGGGCAGCCTTTAAATTCTAATGGACCTGGAATATCTTTACATTCATCTTCTGTATCCTTTATTCCATCCCCATCTGTATCTGGGCAACCTTTGAAAGCCCAAATACCTGGTTCAGTAATACAGTCGTCGTTTCTATCCGAAACTTGATCTCCATCAATATCTCTGATAGCATCGTAAAGCACCGGTACTCTAACTCCCGTATAAAACTCCAACCCTCTCACTTGTCCACGTGCGAACAAAGTTCTAAAATCGGTCATCCCAAGGGTTAGAGGGCCCAAACGAGTTGCGATACCAGCCTTGAACCCTGAATATTCATTCATAGAAATTGGCAAATGAATTCCAAACCATGCATAATCGAAACTTGGTGTGATGCTAAACTGATTCGCCATTTTAACTTTTGCTTGTCTTTTTGGAGAAATAAGATTTAACATCCCCGTGGCATTAACATAAAAATACTTCCAAATGTGATAATCAACTTGTATACTTAAAGCAGAGGGAGTTTGTACCCAAAATGTTGAAGCTGTATCTTTTGCCCCAGCTACCCATTCAGTAGGATCAAGAGATTGGTTTATCAAAGAATCTATGATTTGATCAAATTCTACGAGTCCTGTTGCAGATTCAAATTGATTTAAATCAAATTTACGGTTAACATCTACTGAAAAATCTCGACTTAAACCACCTTTTGTAAAGCGCAATGCCCCTAAATCTAAAAGTGAAGCACCAACACGTAAATCATATTTGTTTTTGTTTTTCATCCACAAATTCGATTTACCATCCATATCAAATTTGTATTTTTTGTATTTCGGTCGCCATTCGTATACAACACCTAAATCTACACCGTAACCTGATTTACTCGATGGTCTAGGCAAACCGAAACTATTTGTTTCAATTTCACCGGCCACTAACCTATCGAAATTATTAGAATATCCGTAGGCAAAATCACCTTGTAGAAAAAAGGAAGTATCCTCATCTACTAATCCGTACTTAAAATTATCGGTATAAACATAAGCCGCAGAATAGCCTTGCATGTATTTTAAATCCGCTCCTACTTTCAAAAAATGTTCATTACGATCTTGCAAAACATGCCCCAAATTTATTCCATATTCCGTCCAAGTCATATGATTTAAATTTAGTAGTTCTTCAGGTAATGTTCTACCCCATAAATCACTGGTATCCAATCCTGATTCTGCTAAAACAGCAAGTTTAGGATCCATATTGTCAATATTTGTCATTGAGCGCAGTTTGGCGTTAAAGCCTACTGAAAATTTTGGCGTAATATGAAAAGCAAAATTCAACAAATCTAATTGATAATTCATGTAAATTCCTCTAGGGCTTTTAGTTAAAGTATCGTATAAATGTTTTATTATCCCTTCACTAAAAGGTTCTAAATTAAATTGTTCAAAAGGTTGAGCTCCCCAACCATCAAATATGGTGTCTTTGAATGAATTTATCCACCAATAACTTTCACCAAATCTGTTTCGTTGAGCATCACGCATATATTTTGCATCGAAATAGCCAAAATTTTGGTAAAGATTGAAATTCGTACTAAACAGATTCAAATCAAAGCTAAATCTTCCGTCAACAAAGCTTGCAGGATTAATGTCATTACCCATTACACCGGCATAATTACTCGTATTGACACCTAAATAATTTTGACCATTAACATTTGATACAAAAAGAATGAGCAGTGAGCTTAAAATCAAATTTTTCATTGTAACTATCGATTATATTGTATTAAATAAAAACCTAAAAACGTGGTAATGGAATAACCGTCTGCGCCAAAGGTATTAATTTTCAGGTCTTTTTCGCTATGAATGGTATTGTGCGCCATCCATTTTCCAGTCTGATCCATTAAATGAGATTGATTTTGGATTCCGTCAAAAACTGAGATAATTGATTTCCCATTTGCATTTTGACTTGATATTATTTTACTAATATCATTCCCTTCATAATCTTGTTTCCAACGTAATTGACCATTGATGAGAATGGTTTGAATTGAATTATTGGAAGAGATTATTAACGCATTTCCTGATGGATTAACCATTACGTCATGAACTTTTAAATTTGGAAGAGAAATCGATTTTATTTGTCCATTCGTAGTGTTTAACCATGTGACGGTATTACCTGACTGATGGACAAACCAATTATTACCGTGTGTTCCTATCGCGTTAAATGAATGACTTGTGGTCATTTTCTTTGGTGCTTTTTTTAATCGGACATCGTAAAGAAAATAACAATTTTCTCCCAATAAAACAACTTTATCATTGCCGTTTTCTTGAATAAACCCTATTTCTCTAATTGGTCCAATATTGAATTGCTTATTTATTGCGCCGTTAAGTTGGTATTCAGTAAAACTTTGACCGTTGAAGGTATAAGCGAGATCCGTTCCGTTGACATTAGCTATTAACGGTTTAATTTCCGGATTTTTCGGAATTCTTAACGCCACGGTTCCATTTTTTTGAAACACCCATGTTTCACTTCTAAAGTGAACGAGTAGGTATTTTCTGTTTACACTTAAATCAATACCAATTGGGACTTCAGAAATATCTTGTGTCCATTTTTTTAGACCATTGATATATCCATGTAACCTCTTATTATCTGTATAAACTATTGTGTTACCTCTTTCATCAAAAGAGCCGAATCCTAGTATCCTTTCTCCAGGATTCATTGAAAAATAATCTTTAATGTCCTTTGATAATTCTTTAGAAAGTAATGACTTTCTTTTAATAATTGTCTCTATAGTTTGATCTCCGATGTATGACTTTGAAAAACAAGATATACTATCCACCACTCTCATAGAAACCTTCATCGGTAGATCACCAAATAATTGATCCATTTTTTTTGTATCTGTTGATATAGAATTTCCCAAATTTATATCGGTAACCAAAGCATCAAAATAAGATTTATCATACGAAATAATACCAAATTCCTCAAATTGCGCAACATAGGCTACTCTTCCTGAAGTATCAACAAAAGAGCTAAAAGAAAGCGAATCGAATTGAGCAAAATCTTCATTTTTTTCTTCTTTACTGAAGTGCTCATTCAGCGATTGAATTGGAAATTGATTTTCTTTAAAATCGAAAAGAACTGCCTGTTTATCTTCTTTCTTTAAAAGTACTATTCCGTTGTCAATTATCGAGTGAAAAACTGTTTTAGAAAATGAAGAATCAATTTGTTCGAATTGTTCTAGGCTATAGAAAGCATAATGATCAAAATTTGACGGAATAATTTCTGAAAACCTAATTTTATCATCCACTGTTTGATTGAGGGCATTTTTATTACCATATCTTTTGTAGGTAATATTTTTATCTTTTCTACAATAAACATCTTCGTAAATTAGTTCTTCTTCTTGCCAATAAATTAAAGAAAAACTACTTTTCTTATCTGGAGTAAGTACATGACCGGATAGTGCTAATTCATCTAGTTTGTGCAACAACAATTGATTAGCGGAAACTACACCTTTATACTTCCCGAAGGTGAATTCATTCAATCCAACCATTTCAAATGGAAAAATGCCCGATGAGAACAAGTCTGAAATTTCTTCTTTTCTCCATTTTTCAAGTTTTTCAATGATAAGTACAGACCTCTTCTCGCTAATGAAAACAGATGTGTTGTTGGAAATTTTACTTTGTATCGATTCGAGAATTTGTTTGTTTTCAGTTAATACCTGAAGATTGTTTTCTTGCCAGTTTACTTCGTCAGCATGGTGAATTACCAATATCTTTCCGTCCTCTGGTGAAAAATATTGGGTTAAATTTACTTCATTCTGCTTTGTAACAATGTCATATGAAACAAATGCAATCCATGAAAGACAAAGGAGAATAATCGTAAATAAAAAGAGTCGACTCTTCATTTCAAGGTCAAAAGTAGTTTGGTTTTTAGAGTGACTAAAAGAAAATACAATTTTAAATCAACAATAAAATGTTTAATCAAAAAGATTCAATTGTTTTGCCGTGAGAGCATGCTGAAAGGTTTTTCGATGAAAGGGAGACAATCCGTGTTTTTCGATGGCTTTTTTATGCTGAATTGTTGGATAGCCCTTATTAACATTCCAGGAATAATAGGGTAAATCTTCATGAATTCTACACATGAATTCATCTCTCGCCGTTTTTGCTAAAATGGAAGCAGCTGCAATCGTTTGGAATTTGCTGTCTCCCTTAATAACGGTGGTGTGAGGGATGTCCTGAAACTGTTTAAAACGATTACCATCCACAATAATATGCTCTGGTCTAATTGACAAATCCGAAATACAAAGATGCATTGCTTCAATGCTTGCATTTAAAATATTTATTTCGTCGATTTTTAAATTGTCCACGAATTTAATGGAATAGCACAATGCTTTTTGTTTGATTACTTCTGCTAGCGATTTCCTATTCTTCTCTGTTAATTTTTTTGAATCGTTTAGGCCATTTATAATTAATCCAGCAGGTAGGATTACAGCAGCCGCTACCACTGGTCCTGCTAAGCAACCTCTACCAGCCTCATCACAGCCAACTTCCAATTCAAATGAGGAAAGGTGAGTTTGTAAACTATTCATTTTCTAAAATTGAGAATTTTTTCTACATTTATAAAAAAATTGACCATGAAATTAAAAAACCTATTAAAAGTTTCGATAGTACTCGTTGCAATTCTTTCGTTTAACACTTCGTTTAGTCAAGTAGCTAAAACAGCAAAGATTGGAGATAACAAAGCAATTCAAAAGAGTAAAGAAATTGGAGAATTTACCTTTAAAGTTTCAGGTTTAACAACTGATCAAGTTAATAAATGTGCTTCTTATTATCCTTTATATTTTACCGCTGCTTACGCTGAAAAAAATGAGGAACTTTCGATAAAGATGGTGCAATCAGATGCACAGTCAAGAAGAATTATTTTGCGCTTTTTTTCAGCTTTAGATATTCAACACATTGAAACCGAAGGTAAAACTTATTTGTGTGGTGATTTTTATTCAAATTTTCTTCAGTAAATTACTTTTTAAAGATTCTCCACAGAATTAAAAGACTTATTACGGGTAATAGAATTTTCAACCAAACCGGTGTGTTTAAAAACAGAACCACTAAGTTCATTGGAATTAAAAATATAGCTGACAAGTGATATTTGCCTTGATTATTTTTGGAATTCATAAATATTGAACGGTGTAACACAATAATCCAACCTTACATCCAAATCATCGATCTCTACTTCTTTTATTGGTTGGTCGAAGGTCGTAATGCCTATTTTAATTAGGTTTTGATTACAAGTATAAAAAAATCTATCGTAGCACCCCTTTCCATATCCTATTCTAAATCCATTTAAATCATGCGCAAGAAGAGGTGTAATGCAAACATCTATATCACTAACTGGAATAAATTGTCCATTTATAGCTTCCGGTATTCCAAGTCTATTTTCTTGGATACCTGAAAGATCACTTATCGAAAAAAAAGTTAACTCCCAACTCTTTAAGTTGGTAGAAGGAATGCACCATTTCACATTATGTTTTTCTAAATGATCAATCAATGAGTAAGTATTAACTTCTTTTTTAGAAATTATTGGCAGGAATAAGGCAACTGTTTTACCCTTGAAATCAAACGTACTAAGTAAGTTCTGAATTACTAGCTCTGACAAATAATTATTTTGGCTTTCACTCAATCGATGACGTAAGCCGATATACTTATCACGAACTAATTTCTTATTCAGCTTAATCCTCTTTTTTGTACAAATTAAGATTAACCAATGCTCTTCTGTCTTTGATATCTGCTAATTTTCTCAATCCTTGAATTGCACGGTAGTCAACGGCCACTTGATTTTCTTTGATCAAGTTCTCCTTTTCTGTTTTGTAATTTGCAGCTACTGGATTTTTAAATGTTTTATTAACTTGAATCACATAAACACCATTATTTCCTACTATAGGAAGAGTTGAAGCTCCATCTTTGAGTCCTCCAAAAATAGCACCTATAACTTCAGGTTCGTTATCTAATTCACCTCCTGAACCACCACCGAAGGAAACGTCTGCAATCGTAGCTTGAACGGTATTGCCACTTTTCGCCACAATATCAGAAACTGATTTACCTGCTTGAGCTAATTGAGCCTTTAACAATTTAGCTTTTTTCTCCTTCATTAACTCTTGCTCCATGGCTTGTTTCACATCAGAAAAAGAAGGTTCTCCTGACGGTTTAATTGCCGATAACATCGCTATAATATATCGTTCTCCATCTAGGATAGGATATTCGTTAAAACTACCTATACCGCCGCCACCATATGCCAATTCTATAATTGAATTCGTAGTATTGGTTTCTTGAAATGAGTAGAGATTAGGGTTCTTGGTGTAGCTGATGTTATCATCCTCAATTGAAATAGGCTGAGCATAGTTTTTGGCATCTTGAACTAATTGACTAAACTTTTCAATTTTCTTTTCATTTGATGATTCTTTGTTAACCGCATCTGACAACTTGGTTAGTAAATTATAAGCCTCATCTTCTTTATTTTGATACGTTTCTTTTGAAGGTTCAAACGTTTTTGATATTGTTACTAAAAGCGGAAATTTATTTTCATCACGTTCCGTGATTTGAATAATATGTATTCCAGCTGGCGTTTCAATCTTCTTAA
>CAZLVX010000052.1:0-13217 GCA_964562965.1 uncultured Lishizhenia sp. | reverse complement strand
GTTGGATTAGTTGTAAAGTCACCATCAGAGAAATCATCTGTAACCTGTCCGTAAGCAGTAAACGAAACCAAAAACCAAAAGATCAATAAAAAAGTTGCGCCGAATTTCATGCAAGACCAAATATATTAATTTTACAATCGATATTTTACATTTATAACTTTATCATACTATTAAATATGAAAGTGGCAGTGGTTGGAGCAACAGGAATGGTTGGAAACGTTATGTTGCAAGTTTTAAAAGAGCAAAATTTCCCAGTAACAGAATTAATTCCTGTTGCATCGGAAAAATCAGTTGGAAAGGATATTGAATTTGGCGGTTTGAACTTCAAAGTAGTTGGATTGCAAACAGCGGTGGAGAAGCGCCCAGATATTGCAATTTTTTCAGCTGGAGGGGAAACTTCTCTTCAATGGGCTCCTAAATTTGCGGAGGTTGGCACCACGGTTATCGACAATTCGTCTGCGTGGCGAATGGATCCAACAAAGAAATTAATTGTTCCTGAAATTAACGGGAATCTTTTAACTAAAGAAGACAAAATAATTGCAAATCCAAATTGTAGCACGATTCAATTGGTAATGGTTCTTTCGCCGCTGCACAAAAAGTACGGAGTAAAACGCGTGGTTGTTTCCACCTATCAATCCATCACAGGTACTGGTGTTAAAGCTGTTCAGCAAATGGACAATGAGCGACATGAAATTTCTGGCGAAATGGCTTATAAATATCCAATCGATAAAAATTGTATTCCGCAATGTGATGTTTTTACCGAAAATGGCTATACGAAGGAGGAAATGAAATTAACTAACGAGACGAAGAAAATTCTTGATCCGAAAATAAATGTCACGGCCACAGCGGTTCGCGTTCCTGTTGTTGGAGGTCATTCTGAAGCAGTAAACATCGAGCTTGAAAGTGATTTTGATCTTTCGGAAGTACGTTCTATTCTTAACAATACATTAGGTATTACGATTCAGGATAATTTGGATACATATACATACCCGATGCCAAGATACGCCGAAGGGAAAGATGATGTTTTTGTTGGAAGAATCAGAAGAGACGAAAGTCAACCGAATACATTAAACCTTTGGATTGTAGCAGATAACCTTAGAAAAGGTGCAGCTACAAATGCGGTGCAAATAGCTAAACAACTTTTGAAATAAATGATTATTTTTGAAAAAAAACGATTATGAAAAAATTAATGATTTTATGTGTTGGTCTGTTAGCCTTGGCTTCATGTAAAAAAGACTGGACATGTACATGTACTTCTTCGATTGGTGGATCTGAATCTAGAACGATTTCAGACATGACTAAATCGGATGCTAAAGTTGACTGTGACAATGGTGACGCAAGTGCATTGGGAGTAACTGTTGATTGCGAACTTCAATAAGAAATTGTATTTGCAAATCTTTAACAAAGCGGGGAAACCCGCTTTTTTTTATTTACCCCTTCTTTTTTCAAGCCAAGTTGGTATCGGCTTTTTATCGGTGTTTTCACCCAGCAATTTTGTAGATAAATCAGGTCTTTTTGCTTTTTCCAATCGTTGTTTTATCCATTGCTGATTTTCGCGTTTATACCAAAAGAAAAATCTATTTTGATTTAGTTTTTCTTCTTTTGTTTTTGGTGTTTTTACTGGCTTCAATGTATACGGATGAACTCCAGAATAATAGATAACCTCCGCAACTGTCATGGGGGTTGGTGTAAAATCTTGTACTTGTTCTAGTTGAAAGCCCATATCTTTCGTTTCTGCCGCTAATTCTGCCATATCTGTCTCTTCACACCCGGGATGCGAAGAAATAAAGTAAGGAATCAATTGTTGTTTCAAATGATGCTTCTCTGAAATTTTATCGTATTTCTCCTTAAACTTATGAAAATACTTAAACGAAGGTTTTCGCATTATTCGCAACGTAGCATCAGCAGTGTGTTCAGGTGCGACTTTCAATCTACCACTGACATGCCGTGTAACGACTTGCTCAATGTATTCGTCGTGATTTCCATCCTCGTTATTTTTATTGAAGTCGTCAACTAGTAAATCGTACCTAATTCCGGAACCAACGAAGGCTTTTTTCACCTTTGGATGTGCATCTACTTTTCTGTAAAGCTCTGTTAAAGGTTTGTGAGATGTGTCTAAATTATTACAAATAACGGGATGAATACAGCTTGGCGAGGTACAGCGTGCACAAATGGCTTCATCTTTACCTTTCATCTTGTACATGTTGGCTGAAGGTCCGCCTAAATCAGAAATGTAACCTTTAAACTCAGGGTGTTCAATCACGGCTTCGACCTCTTTAAGAATAGATTTTTCGCTTCTTGAGGCAATAAATTTTCCCTGATGTGCTGAAATCGTACAAAAACTACATCCACCAAAACAGCCACGGTGCATATTGATGGAGAATTTAATCATTTCATAGGCTGGAATAGAGCCACGTTTTTTATATTTTGGATGCGGCAGACGCGTATAAGGTAAATCAAATGATTTATCAATTTCATTTTCCGTCATCGTCTTGTAAGGTGGATTTATCACCAATACCTTGTCACCTACCTTCTGAATGATTCGATTTGCTTCCCACTTATTAGATTCAACTTCAACAATTTTAAAATTCGCCGCATAGGCAATTTTATCGGAAAGACATTTCTCATGTGAGGACAATTCAACTGTTTCCCATTGCTTATTTTTTGGTAAAGGTATACTCTCGTCTTGGATAAAAGCAATTTGATTTAGCGTTTTTGCATGATGAAAAGGAATACCTTTTTTCAACATCTGTAAAAAGGCTCTAAGGGGTTGCTCACCCATTCCATAAACGAGTGCATCCGCTTTTGAATCAACCAAAATTGAAGGCATCAAGGCATCCTTCCAATAATCGTAATGTGTTACCCTTCTTAAAGAAGCTTCTATTCCTCCCAAAAGTACAGGTACATCTGGATAAAGTTCTTTTAAAATATTCGAATAGACAGTAGTAGCGTAATCAGGTCTAAACCCAGCTTGACCGCCAGGAGTGTATGCATCAGTTGACCTTAATCTTTTATTCGCGGTGTAGTGATTTACCATGGAATCCATGCATCCCGCAGTTACTCCAAAAAATAGTTTTGGTTTACCAAGCTTTTTAAAGTCTCTTAAATCGTCTTTCCAGTTTGGTTGAGCAACAATGCCAATTTTCAATCCTTCGTCTTCAATAATCCTAGCCACTACAGCTGTTCCGAACGCCGGATGATCGACATAGGCATCTCCAGAAATGAGAATAACGTCAAACTCTTCCCAACCTCTTTTTTCTGCTTCTTTGAGAGACATTGGAATCCAATCAGAAAGTGGTCTTTCGTTATTCATATGGTAAAGGTACTTAGAAAATGTGTTGGATAAAAAACATAAAGCTTTATCCTTTTGTTTGTTGTGTATGATTAACTTTACACTTTAAATTTTATTATTATGGCTTTCGAATTACCAAAATTAACTTACGCCTATGATGCGCTTGAACCGCACATCGATGCGCGCACCATGGAAATACACTATTCTAAGCATCATCAAGCTTACACGACTAATTTGAACAACGCAATTGCTGGAACTGAATTAGAAGGGCATTCGATTTTACACATTCTTCAAAATTGTAAAGACAAGCCTGCTGTTCGTAACAACGGTGGTGGTTTTTGGAACCATAATTTGTTTTGGGAAATTATGAGCCCAAATGGTGGAGGTACTCCAACTGGAAACTTAGCTGTAGCGATTGACACTACCTTTGGTTCATTCGAATCGTTTAAAGAAAAGTTTGCTGCTGCTGCTACCACACGTTTCGGATCAGGTTGGGCTTGGTTGTGTGTGAGTAACGGTACGCTTGAAGTTTGTTCTACAGCGAATCAAGATAATCCGTTAATGGGTGAAGGATGTCAAGGGACACCAATTTTAGGATTAGATGTATGGGAACATGCCTATTACTTAAACTATCAAAACAGAAGACCTGATTACATTCAAGCTTTTTTTGAAGTTATTGATTGGAATGTGGTAGAAAAGAAATTCAACGAGGCAAAATAATTTTTTTGCATTAAAATTAACGAACAATTTATTTTAAGGCTTGTTTTATTCGTATATTTATACTCATGCGAAAAAAAACAAGCCTTTTTCTATTTTCTTTAGTCGTGCTGATAAGCATTTTATCTTGTAAGAAAAAGAATATTGAACCTCAACCTGACCCCATACCAAATCCTCAGGATACCACAGGCGGAGGAACTACGACATTAGATACGTTATCAACTTTAGTAATAAATTTGAGTGGTATGCAAAATACAAATGGAAAGGTAAATTTTGCACTTTACAATAGCTCGAGTAGTTTTAATGATCCTAATCAAGCCTTGGCTGAGCTTTTCCTAGTTTGTACGGGGCCAAATATGACCATTACCTTGGATAGCATTGTTCCTGGAGATTATGCATTTGCCATTTTCCATGACGAAAATGACAATCAACAAATTGATCAAAATTGGTTGAATATTCCAACTGAAGGCTTTGCGTTTTCGAATAATGCCATGGGCAGTTTTGGGCCACCGAATTGGACACAATCAAAATTCAATATTCCAAATTCAAGCACTGTGACTCAAAATATAACGTTGAATTTTTATTGATTTAGTTCGAGTAGTTTTTGAACATATTTTCCAATCACATCGAATTCAATATTCACTTTATCTCCGATGTTAAGCTGTTTGAAATTTGTATTTTCGAACGTGTAAGGAATTATACAAACCGAAAACGAGTTTTTTTCTGAATCTACTACGGTGAGACTCGTACCATTTACTGTAATTGAACCTTTCTCGACAGTAATGAAATCCCCGGAATAGGTAAATTTATATTTCCAACTACCATTTTGGTCGATGATTTCGGCGCATTCTGCAACAGTATCCACATGTCCTTGTACAATATGCCCATCTAGTCTTCCATTCAGCTGCATGCACCGTTCTAGGTTCACTTGAGTTCCCGGTTTCCAATAGCGTAAATTTGTTTTATCCAATGTTTCTTTAATTGCCGTTACGGTGTAGGAAGTGTCTGATAATTTAACAACTGTCAAACAACAACCATTATGAGCAACACTTTGGTCAATTTTCAATTCATGAGTAAAAGGGCTGAATATTTCAAAATGAACGTTGCTCACTTCATGTTGTACCCTGACAACCTCACCAATTCCTTCGATTATTCCTGTAAACATAACTTCAAAAGTAATGAATATGCTAACACATAGCGCGTAAATCTTTAATGTTTAATTGAACATTTGTTTTACCATTAAACTCATTAATTTCTAGCGTATATGCCATTTCAAAAGGAAGTCCACTGGCAACTTCTAATTCTTTTGAAGAAAAACCGAAGCCAATGGCATCAAACGTGAAATTACTTTGCGGTTGTCGAACTTTCAGCTTCAGGTGTTTTTCTTTGAGTACCCTAGAGTCAATTGTATACAAATTTTGTGTTCGAAAAACTGGCTTCATGTTTCCTGGACCGAAAGGTTCAAACGCATCAATTGCTTTCTTCAATCGTGGAATTTTAGTTGTGGGTTGATGGCAATAAATATCTGCCAGATCAATTTCCATATCAATTGTTTGTTCCGGAATCATATTGGAATCTGAGAGATTTTCTTGTACAAAACGATCGAAACGTTCACAAAACTCAGTTAAATTTTCTTCTTTTAAGGTTAGGCCAGCTGCATGCTCATGACCTCCAAATTGTTCTAGCATATCTTTGCAAGCCTCTAAGGCTTCATAGAGATTGAAGTGATTTATACTTCGCGCGGAACCGGTTATCAGGTTATTTGATTTAGTAAGTACTATGGTAGGACGGTAATGTGTTTCAATTAAACGCGAAGCCACAATACCAACAACACCTTTATGCCATGTAGGATTATATACAATTGTTGATTTTTTGCCTTTGAATTCTATATCAGCATCAATTTGATCGAGTGCTTCGTTCGTAATTTGTTCATCAAATTCCCGTCGAATTTTATTGTCGTTATTAATCGCCTCGGTTAAAGTGTTAATTTCCTGACTATCATTTGAAAGCATCATATTGACCGCATGCATTCCCGATCTAATTCTCCCTGCTGCATTAATTCTTGGCGCCAATATAAATACGACATCTGTTAAGGTAAAAGGCAACTTTCTGGAGGACAGTTCGGCAATCTTTCTTACAAATAATCGCGGGTTAGTGTTCAACTTTTTCAAACCGTGGAAAGCTAAAATTCTATTTTCCCCAGTAACTGAAACAATATCTGCCCCAATACTTATCGCCAGAAAGTCGAGTAAATCGAACAAATGATTGTCTGGTAACCCTTTCTTTTTGTACAGCGCTTGCAGTAATTTAAATCCAACTCCACAACCCGAAAGTTCTTTAAACGGATAGTTACAATCTTTTCTTTTAGGATCTAAAATAAGCGCATTCGGTAGCTCCTCGCCTGGTTCGTGGTGGTCACAAACAATCACATTCAACCCTAGGTTTCGTGCATAAGCAATTTTATCAACTGCTTTCACACCGCAATCTAAGGTGATAATAAGCGTGCAATTCTGTGATTTGGCAAAGTCTATTCCCTGAATACTTAGTCCATAACCTTCTGTGTAGCGGTCTGGGATGTAATAAATTAAATCTTGGTGAAGTTCCTTAATTCCCAAGAACATTGTTGCCACAGCTGTGGTTCCATCGACATCATAATCGCCAAATAACATGATTTTCTCACCTTTAGCCATTGTATTTACTAACAGCTCAACGGCTTCACCCATATCTGTCAACATGAATGGATCGTGCAAGTCTTGTAAGGACGGATTGAAAAACTTAAGAACTTCTTCCTCTTTTCTTAGTCCTCTTTGCCATAAAAGTTTTGCAATTGTTTTTTCAATTTTGAAACGGTTGCACAAATAGTCAACCTCCGAAGAATCAATATTCTCCCCCTTCACTTCCCAAATTTTCTCCATTATTCTTCTTTTACCCTTAAGGTACTAATTTTTAACGAGAATTCGATTAGTCTACGTAACTTAATTTCAACATATTGGAACTTCCTAAATCTTCCAATGGAATAGATGCAATATTAATAACCAAATCTCCAATATTTAGGTAACCCTCTGACTTCATGATGTATTTAATATCTGCAATCGTGTGGTCCGTAGAAATTCGTTTATTGTAGAAGAAGGCCTTTACTCCCCAAACTAGGTTTAATTGTGCCATGATTTTTTTGTTACTAGTAAATACAAAAATATCGGTATTTGGACGCTGTGATGCTATTTTGTAAGCCGTATAACCGGAAAAAGACATGGTAATAATAGCTTTGGCTTCTACGCGTTGTGACAATCGACACGCATTGAAACAAATGGAATCTGAAATGAACCGATTTTGGTTACGGTCTGGAAGTTCTTCTTTGTTATAAATTCCTTCAAAATTTTCCATTTCATGAATGATATTACTCATAGTTTTAATGACTTCGACAGGATATTTACCTACAGACGTTTCTCCCGATAGCATAACAGCATCCGTTCCATCTAACACAGCATTTGCCACATCGTTTACTTCTGCGCGCGTCGGTGTCATGCTAGAAATCATCGTTTCCATCATTTGTGTTGCAACAATGACAGGCTTTGCGTGACGTATGCCTTTTTCAATGAGCATTTTTTGAATCAATGGAACGTTTTGATAGGGAATTTCTACACCGAGGTCACCACGAGCAACCATTATACCATCTGTTTCACTAATAATATCATCAATATTCTCTAAAGCTTCCGGTTTTTCAATTTTAGCGATAACTTTTGCGTGATGTCCTCTGGACGAAATTCTGTGTTTCAATTCAATAATATCGCGTGCAGATCTCACAAATGACAACCCGACCCAATCAACATCTTGTTCTAATGCAAATTCCAAATCCAACTGATCTTTCTCGGTAAGCGATGGTAAAGATATTTTAGTGTTCGGAAAATTTACTCCTTTTTTAGATGAAAGTATTCCTCCTTGAATAACACTGCAAGTTAATTCAGTACTACCATTACTACTCTTTACCTCCAAAACCAATTTTCCATCGTCGAGAAGAATGCGCTCGCCACTTTTGGCTTCTTTTGGTAATAGGGGATAATTTATAGAAAAACGGTTACTGTTACCAATAATTTTCTCCACTTGAATAATTACCTCGGCACCAACTTCCAAAACAGTCCCCTCTTCCATTTCATTGGTGCGGATTTTAGGGCCTTGAAGATCCGCAAGAATAGCAACTGTGGTATTCAATTCCTCGTTTAATTCTCTAATAGTCTTAACGACTGCGGCATGATCATCATAAGATCCATGAGAAAAGTTTATTCTACACACATTCAACCCAGCAAGTATCATATCACGTAATACCTCCTTTGATGAAGAGGACGGTCCAAGTGTTGCTACAATTTTTGTTTTTTTCATATTTTTCGAGTGTCTATTTTAAAAAGTAAGGTAATCGGTAGCTTCAAAGTATTCATTTGAAAAATCAAACACAGCAGAAATTCCATTAATTGAACGCAATTTTGATAGAATTTCTTCTATTTCAATAACGTGTAATTCCTTGATGAAGAGATAATAATCTATCTGTGGTCTTTCTGAAACCATCAAAGCATGATGTTGTTTATTTCGTATGAGGTAATAATTCGTGTGAGTTTCTTCCACAAAACAATGGTGTAAACGAAACGCGTTGTTAACAGCAGATTTTTTATCAAAAACCTCAATCGTTTGATCACTGAGCATGAGTTGTAAGTCTAACTTGTTGTTGAGTTCCCAAGCCATTCTGTAATCGGCAAATCCAGAAGAAATTCCCAGAATATTTCCTTCTTCTTCAGTTTCAAACTTAAGCCTATGTACGGTCTGTTTTGCCATGCATTCAAAATTAATGATTAACACGTAACTGAAACCAAAGATTGCGTTGAATTATTATTTTTAATTAGTTTTTAACATTGATTTTGACAGAAATAAATTTGTTTAACTTCGCATCATCAAGTTGCGGCATGACATTAAGAAAAGTTATTTTTTGTTTTAGTTTCTTTTTTAGCATTTCTTTATTTGCTCAACCAGAGAAGAATTTAACCAATAAAGACAAATACGACTACATGTTCGGTGCTTCTTGGTTAACCTCTGGTTATGTATTCAACAAAAATTATGTAGGTCCTTTCCAAAATAGTGGTCCAGCAGGTAGAATTTTTTTCGATCGACACTTATACGAACCTTGGAGTATTGAGGGAGCTTTGGTTTTTGAATCATCCACTCTTTATCCAGTTAAAGAATCCGATACTACTTACCGATACGATAGCCTAATGCGTTTTAATTTGGACATTTCTTCGAGGTATTCTTTTGGGCAAAGTTTGGGATCTGGATTAATAGATCCTTATGTGTTGATGGGCGGTGGTATTAATGTTCACAAAACTTTTGGACTAACTGCGAATGCTGGTGTAGGAGTTAATTTGTGGGTTTCTAACAATTTTGGTATTCAAGCTCAAACAATGCTTAAACTACCTGCCTCAAAAAACATTATTAATTTGGCTTACCTTCAAACGAATGTGGGAGTGGTTGTTCGTTTTTCAAAACCACAAATTCCATCAGATGATTTTGCGAAAAGAAGGTATAAAATTTCTAAAAAGCGCAAGCGAATTAAGATCAGAAAAGACAAAGAGTCTTAATTTCGAATTTCAAACTTTTTAATAGTTTTTTGTTGGTCGGTAATAATACCGAATGTATAAATTCCGTTTTCTAAAGTTCTGGTATCAAAACGTACGATGTGTCCACCTTCTGCCATCTCTCCATTTTTTAATTCGGTGCATTCATCATGTTGATTCCAAATGCAGAATCTAATGTGCTGAGCTACTGGTGTTGTGAAATAGAATTCAACCGTTTCTTCCACTGGACTTTTCTCCAAACTATACAAAGTGCAAAAGTCGCTATGAATTACCCTTCCTTTACTTAAACGACGTAATATCAACCTGTAAATTACGATAATCATCAATATTCCAAACGTAATAAATAATATTTCAATTACTTTCTGTGTCATAGTGCAATAACTCCTTTAATTTCTGCTGCTTTTTCGTAAATTTTAATAATATCATCTACCGACATCATAACTTCTTTTACCGTGATGCTCATGTAATTTCCGTTACTTGATGGATGCATAGTTAATGTACTATTTTCATCGAACAAACAACTTACTTTAGCAATCTTTTCGTTTTCGTTAGGCGCAATGAATTTGAACAAATACACATTAGGCCATTCTTGTAACAAAAGCTGTTCTTTAAGTTTATCAAAAGTACTCATTTGATAACAAAGTTAAGTAAATCATCACGAGTGTGCTTATTTCTTTTATTTTTAAAGACCATGAAAGACAAACTATATATCATAGCATTCGTTCCTTTACTTCTTTTTACCTCTGGAATAAAAGGTGAAGTATTGAATACATTTGCTTCCACAAAGAAATCTGAAACCAATTCAGCCGCAGTAAAAAAAGAGGAGTGCGTAAATAACTTCTCTACAAATCAATACAGTTTCCTGTTAAAAAACAAAGTAAAAGACTACCTAAAAACTTCTTCTCGTTCAGGAATTAAACCTTGTTCGAATTACAATCAACTGAATTCTTATCGACGAAAAGGGAAATTACAAAAGGTAAAACCCAACGTTGGATATACACTTGATGATTTTACATTTTCATATCCCCTTCTTGTTCCATATGCAAATCGCTTGCTTAAAGAAATTGGAGTTCGCTTTGAGAAAGAACTAGAAAACACACCCCTGAGAGGAAGCAAGTTCATTGTTACATCGCTTACACGAACCACACATAGTGTGAAACGTCTCGGAAAAAAGAATATAAATTCTATTCAACGGAGTCCGCATTTAAATGGAAACAGCATGGACTTTTCATTTTCTAGATTTAAAATCGTTAAGAATTCGAGCGTGACTTCTTGTGATAAACAATTTTTACAAGAAACGCTTTCCAAAATACTTTATGAACTGAAAATCAAGAAGAAGTGTTGGGTTACGTTTGAGCGTTATGAAAATTGCCTTCATGTTGTTGCGAAAAAAGTAAACCTTTAGGTAACTTTGCGGTTTAAAGTTACATGTCCTTGGCGCTACGATTATTTTTTTCTTTCAGTTTACTATTCATTTTTACTAGTAATACCTGCGGTCAGCATAATTTAATTGCTAAAAGGACGGATGAAAAAATCATTTTAGATGGAAAATTTGAGGAATCAGTTTGGAAAGTAGCAAATTGGACCACTGAACAATTTATTCAGGTAAAACCTTTCCCGGGACAAGCTGCACACAAAAACACCTTGATTGCCATGTCATATGATAAAAACGCAATCTACTTTGCTGTGAAATGTTTAGATCATCCAGATTCAATTTCCCGTGTGTTAAGTGTTCGTGACGACTACCCTTCTACGGCAGATATTTTTGGGGTTTTCCTTGACACCTACAACGATCATCAAAATGGTTTTTATTTTGGGGTCACAAGTAGGGGCGTTCAATTGGATGCCAAAATCTTTTCAAATGATTTCAACGATAAATTAAATTTGGCATGGGATAGCAAAGTAACAATTCAAGAAGACGGATGGTATATTGAAATTGAGATTCCTTATTCAGCTATTCGTTTTCCTAAAAAAGAAATTCAAGAGTGGAATATAAACTTTGGTAGGCAAATTAGTCGCTATCGTGAAGATTCCTCTTGGGAAATTGTGAATCCAGATTTGGAAAACTTTTTATTAGAAAGTGGAAAGGTTCGAGGTGTTGAAGGGATTCATCCACCCTTACGTTTAGCTCTAATGCCTTATTTGTCTGGCTATTTAGACCGAATACCTCAGAGTGGAACAGATCCAATTTGGAACAGATCCCTGAACGGAGGAATGGATATAAAATATGGGTTAAATGAGGCGTTCACCTTAGATATGACCTTAATTCCGGATTTCGGCCAAGTTGTTTTTGATCAACAAGTTCTTAACCTTAGTCCTTTTGAAGTACAGTTTAATGAAAATAGACAGTTTTTCACTGAGGGCACGGAATTGTTCAATAAATCCGGACTTTTTTACAGCAGAAGAATTGGTATTCAAGCGCCTTCAGAAATTGCTAGTTATTATTTAGCAGAAGATGAATATTTAAACTCTTCTGTTCAACCTGCTCAATTGCTAAATGCTAGTAAACTAAGCGGTAGAATGAAAAATGGTCTTGGAATAGGCGTTTTCAATGCTGTGACGGCTGAGCAAATGGGTAATGCCGTAAATGAGATAACAGGAACAGAAAGAGAAGTAATTGTTTCTCCTTTAACTAACTATAACGTATTTGTAGCCGACCAAAACTTAAAAAATAACAGTTCAGTCACATTCACCAATACCAATGTATGGAGATCAGGAGAAGTATACGATGCAAACGTTAGCGGATTGAATTTTAATTTAAACTCAAAAAATAATAACTTTTTTCTAAGAGGAAATGCTGCCCTAAGTAGTCTGTTGAGTAGTGAAAACCCTTCTTTAGGTTACACCTACAATATTAATATCGGAAAACAAAGAGGCACTTGGGTATACGGAGCTGGATACTTAGAAGAGTCAGACACATATGACCCTAATGACCTTGGTTTTAACTATAATAACAACAGGCGAATTATAGAAGTTTCGGGCGCTTACAGAAACTTTAGTCCCAAAAGCAAGTTGCTAAGTAAAGTCATTGTTAACGGATCTTTGAGTCAATCCTATTTGTACAATCCAGGAGCTTACGTCGGAACCTACAATAATATGAACTTAGTACTAGTGTCTCGTAAATTTGATGCTGGCGGTCTTCGGATTAATAGTTCATTAACAGAGAGTTATGATTATTTTGAACCAAGAACTTGGGGTGAAACATTCATAAGACCTACCTGGAGTAATGTTGAGGGGTGGATTTCTACGAATTATCAAAAACCATTCGCCTTGGATGGTGGAGTAGGTTATGTGTTCGTTGGAAGAAAAAATTGGATAGAATATGGGTATAATCTTAATCCCCGGGTTAGGTTTAATAACATGCTATCTATGATTTACGAATGGTCTCAAGATTTCAGTTTCAATTCTGAAGGTTATGCCGTGGCTTTTTCGACTCCAGTACAGGTGCCAAACGGAACCATATTCGGAAATAGAAACAGGGTGAACACAATTCAGTCTATTGCTGCTGATTGCATTTTAACAAATAGAATGGCTATTACATTTAGGTTAAGACACTATCGTTCTGCTGTTTCGTATAATAACTTTGCGAT
>CAZLVX010000051.1:0-13297 GCA_964562965.1 uncultured Lishizhenia sp. | reverse complement strand
GTGATTCTGACTATTTTTGTGTAGAATTAGCACTTACATGGATAAAAATCAGGATTTACTGAACAGGCGTAAAGCAGCAAAGCTAGGAGGAGGCGCGGAACGTATTGCCAAACAGCACCAACAAGGAAAGCTCAGCGCACACGAACGGGTCACCTTACTACTTGACGAAGGAAGCTTTGAAGAAATTGGGGCCTTCGTAGAACACCGAGCAACGAGCTTTGGCCTTGACAAGCAACATTTTCCTGGAGATGGCGTCGTGACAGGTTTTGGTAAAATACACGGTCGCTTGGTCTATGTGTTTTCTCAAGATTTTACGGTATTAGGCGGTTCTTTATCAGAAACCCATGCTGCCAAAATATGTCGCATTATGGATCTCGCCATGAAAAATGGTGCACCTGTCATCGGTTTAAACGACTCGGGAGGAGCCCGTATTCAAGAAGGGGTTGTATCATTGGCGGGATACGCGGATATATTTTACAGAAATACGCGTGCCTCTGGTGTAATCCCTCAACTATCGGTAATCATGGGGCCATGTGCCGGTGGAGCAGTCTACTCACCAGCGCTAACAGATTTTATTTTTATGGTAGAGGAAACTTCGTACATGTTTGTGACTGGCCCGAATGTTGTCAAAACCGTTACACACGAAGAAGTTAGCTCCGAAGATTTAGGAGGAGCAAAAGCACATGCTGAAAAATCAGGGGTCAACCACTTCACCTCCGCAAATGATGTAGAATGCCTAAAACAAGTGCGCGACTTATTAACGTATCTACCGCAAAATGCCTACGAACTTGCTCCCGAACCACGTGATTTTCATTATAACACGACGAAAGAGCAACAGATAGAAAAAATATTGCCAGACAACGTAAATGTACCGTATGACATTCGCAAGGTAGTAGATTGTGTTATTGACGACCAATCCTTTCGAGAAGTGCAAGCGGACTTTGCCAAAAACATTGTTGTAGGGTTTGCGCGAATAGAAGGAAAAACAATCGGTGTTGTTGCCAATCAACCTGCCGCGCTTGCAGGGGTTTTAGACATTGACGCATCACGCAAAGGTGCACGATTTGTTCGTTTTTGCGATGCCTTCAATATTCCCTTGTTGGTGTTTGAAGATGTTCCTGGGTTTCTTCCAGGTACAGATCAAGAATGGAGGGGAATTATTACACATGGAGCAAAATTATTATACGCCTTTTCCGAAGCAACAGTTCCGAGAATTACGGTTATCACAAGAAAAGCATATGGCGGAGCCTTCGATGTAATGAACTCAAAAAGTATTGGTGCCGATTTGAATTTTGCATGGCCAACCGCGGAAATTGCTGTGATGGGAGCTAAAGGTGCTGCCGAAATCATTTTCAAAAGAGAAATCGCTGCTGCCGAAGATCCACAAGCAAAATGGCTGGAAAAAGAAGCTGAATATGCAGAAACTTTTGCAAATCCTTACCGAGCGGCAGAACGCGGTATTGTAGACGACGTCATTCTCCCAAGCGAGACACGACGCAAAGTAATCGCAGGATTTCAAATGCTCGAGAAAAAAGCAGAAACCCTACCTAAAAAGAAACACGGAAACATTCCATTATAATTAGCAAAAACCAACTTATGAAATCACTAATAGTAGCCTTCCCGCAAAACATTGTTGATGCTCTTGAAATTGCATCAAAAAGCACAATCAGAACAACAGATAAATCTTTTAAAAACGTAGTCCTGTGCGGACTCGGCGGCTCTGGAATTGGAGCAAAAATTGTCGCGAATTGGATTCAAAATGAAATAAAAATACCTGTAGTCTGCTTGAGTGAATACTCCTTGCCTGCGTTTGTTGATGAAAACTCCCTAGTCATTGGATCTTCTTACTCTGGAAATACAGAAGAAACTACCTTGTCGATGCTAGAAGCCCAAAAAAGAGGGGCGCATATCGTAGGCATTACGAGTGGTGGCCAATTAGCAAAATTCTGTGAAGAAAATAAGTATGATTGCATCCTAGTTCCTGGGGGTAATCCACCAAGAAGCGCGTTGGCTTTCTCGCTTGTACAGCTCTTACACATTCTTTCCGTTCACCAATTAATTGGAACGAAAACATTAGAAGAAATGCGATCCTCCGTTGACTTATTGAATAATGAAATCGACGAAATTCACGCAATAGGAAAAGCTCTAGCTGCGCATTTATTCCAAAAAGTTGGGATATTATACGCAGAAACAAAATACGAAGCAATTGCAGTAAGAGCAAGGCAACAGTTCAACGAAAATTCAAAATATTTGTGTTGGCACCACGTAATTCCAGAAATGAACCACAACGAATTGGTGGGTTGGTCCGGTGGTGATAATCGCTTTGCTCCTGTTTTTTTCTATACTAATGACCAACATCCAAGAAACAGCAAGCGTTTTGAGATTACCCAAAAAGCCGTAGAGAAAAGATGCGGAAAAACCTTTACCCTTCATGCGAAAGGCAACTCATTTGTTGAACAATCACTTTACTTAACTCATGTGGTAGACTGGGCATCTTACTATTTATGCGAATTAAATGGTGCTGATATCATTGATATTGAAATTATCGATTACCTAAAAGGCGAACTAGCGAAATTTTAATGCATTCTAGACCCGTTGTCAACGTTTTAGATTGGGGCTTAATTGCCTACAAAGAAGCTTGGGATCGGCAAGAAGAGTTATTTAAAAGGGCTGTAGATCTTAAGATCGCCAAGCGAAACGGTGAAACAGAAGAAATTCCTGAGCACCATTTAGTGGTTTGCCAACACCCACATGTATACACCTTAGGAAAAAGTGGAAAGCACGACCATTTACTTTTGAATGCAGACGAACTAGACGAAAAAGAAGCAACTTTTTATAAAATAAATCGTGGTGGCGACATTACCTACCACGGTCCGGGACAACTCGTTGTATACCCAATCTTGGATTTAGAACAATTTTTTACAGACATCCACCGATACATGCGTTATTTGGAAGAAGCCGTCATTTTAACGCTTCAAAATTATGGCATTGATGCCGGACGCGTTGAAGGGTTGACAGGTGTCTGGATAGACGGTGATAACGCTGCAAAAGCTAGGAAAATTTGTGCCATGGGCGTCAAGAGCTCACGATGGGTGACTATGCACGGCATCGGTTTTAATGTCAATACAGATTTAAGTTATTTCTCTCACATTGTTCCTTGTGGAATTGACGACAAGGCCGTTACGTCGATGCAAAATGAATTAGGAGGCCCTCAAGACATCCAAGAAGTTTTTGGTCATTTACTTCGGCATTTGCAAGAATTATTTGAATTTGACGTTAAATAAGGTATGAAAAGAGGCTGGCTTATTTTTCGTTATCTCTTGTATACGTTAGGAGTATTAATTCTAGTCTTGAATCTGTTTATTTTATTGAGCGGCCGCACGTATCTATACAATGGAATTGCAAAAACATACATGGTTGGTAAAACAGGACCAGGAATTTATGACCATGAGTTGTTTCCAAACGCTAGCGTGGCGATTGGTAATCAGAAATTTAATTGGTTAGTACACCCTAAATCAGACGAGATAATACTCCCTGATGAAAAAATGGCTTACTTGGAAGACATGAAAACACGCGCTTTTCTCGTTATTCGCAACGACTCTATTCTCTACGAGCGTTATTGGGAAAAGCATTCCAAAGAAACTACCAGCAATTCTTTCAGTATGGCAAAAACAATTGTTTCATTACTCGTGGGAATTGCCATTGACGAAGGAAAAATCAAAAGTATTGATGAGCCTGTATACCATTACATTGATGCCTTCAAAGAAAATGGGCGTGACGTAGTTACGATTCGTCACCTTTTAACTATGTCTGCAGGGTTTGATTGGGACGAAAGCGGTAAAAACCCTTTATCGGAAACTGCAGAGGCCTATTACGGAAATGATTTAGAAGGCTTAGTGACAAGACAGCGAGTCGTGGAAAAACCAGGTACTATTTTTCATTACCAAAGTGGCAACTCACAACTGCTTTCTATGGTCGTAGAAAAAGCAACTGGAATTACGATCGCCGATTACGCAGCCGAAAAACTATGGAAACCACTTGGAACTGAAAAAGAAGCAGCATGGAGTATGGACCGAGAAAACGGCGACGAAAAAGCTTATTGTTGTTTTTATGCCACGGCCAGAGATTTTGCTTTACTTGGAAGACTCCTGCTAAATAGAGGAGAATGGAATGGAAAGCGCATCATCTCTGCTGGTTATATTGATAAAATGACAACAGCAGACACGTCACTTCTAACGGAGGACGGGATTAGCAATTTGGTTTATGGTCTACACATGTGGACATATTATAACAATGGAAATCCCGTTCATTATTTTAGAGGTTTATTAGGTCAATATATCATGGTTATTCCCAAAGAAAACACGATTATTGTAAGATTAGGTGAGCGAACAGACAAAAATTTTAAGCTTCATAGATTGCCTATCTTACCAAAGGAAATTAATTCATTTGATTATCTTGTGGGACATTCGGTGGATATTTTAGAATACATCAAAATCAAAGACATTGTATTAAAACAAGCCAAAAATAACGAATGAGAGAAGAATTAAAAGGCCCAAAAGTTGAACAAGTTGCTGTAGCAATTGTGTTAGATGAGGTTGACGGAGAAAAGGAGTTTGGAGTATATTTATTAAACCTTCGTGAGGACATTATGGAGGGTATTATTATTTCGAGCACGGGTTACGGTGAAAATGCTCAGACTGGCGAAAAAATAAAAACCTCCACGCTTCGTCATAGCCTTGAGGTACTACTGCCGAATGAAGCGGCTAAAATAGAACCCATTATGCCTGATTTATTCGGCTTAACGAATGAATACTGGGTAAGTTTTTGGGTAAACGACACAATGTATGATAAACGCTTTATTTTTCCAGCAGAGTCGATTTCAGAAAAGAAAATGAAATACTTAGAACATTTTAAGAAACCAGGAGTTATTATTAAATGAAAAAAAAGATTGGATTTGTTTTTCTTTTCCTATTGCTGAATTTCGGAGCTTTAGGCCTTGGAAGTTTTTTAATGGGTGGAAGTCCTGCAGCAAATGACTGGTACCAAAATCTGGCAAAAGCTCCTTGGACGCCCCCGGGTTATGTTTTCGGATTAGCGTGGACAAGCATAATGATTTGCTTCAGTTTTTACATGGCGCATCTCATGACAACAGTAAATTGGCGAACTTTTCTCAGGATATATGCCATACAATGGTTTTTAAATGTCTTGTGGAATCCTATTTTCTTTCAATTTCACCTTATTGTTGCAGCGTTGTTTGTGATTACATGTCTGTTTATGGTCGTCATTTGGCTTGGTTTTGAAAGTCGAAAATACGAATCTGCCTATTGGAATATTTTATTGATGCCTTATGCAGTGTGGCTTATAATTGCGATTAGTTTGAATGCTTATCCGGTATTCTATTGATTTTTTTTACCTTTAAACATGACCTCTACACAACCTGCACTTTGTCGACTTTTGCAAATCGAATTTCCTGTTATCATGGCGCCGATGTTTCTCGTTTCCAATGAAGAAATGATAATAGAAGGAATAAAATCAGGTATTACCGGAGCTATTCCCGCTTTGAATTATCGAACAACAGATGAATTACGAAATGCCATCCGAAAAATAAAGAAAACTGTTTCGGGTCCTTTTGGCATTAACCTAATCGTTAATAAATCCAATTTCTTATATAAGGAGCAATTAAAGGTCTGTTGTGAGGAAAAGATAGATTTTTTCATTACTTCTCTTGGTTCTCCGGAAGAAACTATAAAACTGGCGCACGCTAATGGAATACTTGTCTTTTGTGATGTTACGGATGCACATTATGCTAAAAAGGTGGAATCACTAGGTGCTGATGCAGTAATTGCAGTGTGTAAAGAAGCCGGTGGACATGCGGGTCCAACCCCCTATACCGAACTTATTCCTGCTCTTAAAAAAGCATGTTCAATTCCTGTTATTTCGGCAGGAGGAATTGGAACAGGAAAAGGAATTCGGGATATGTTAGCACTTGGCGCTGATGGTGTTTCTATGGGTAGCATTTTTATTGCCACGAAGGAAGCTCCTGTTTCAGAGGAATATAAGCAAGCCTGTGTCGATTATGGCGCAAAAGATATTGTGATGACAACAAAGCTTTCTGGAACTCCATGTACCGTTATAAACACGCCATACGTTCAGAAAACTGGCACTCAACAAAACTGGTTAGAAAGACTTTTAAACAAGAACAAGAGGTTAAAAAAATGGGCAAAAGCGCTCACCTTTATGCGTGGAATGAAAAGCTTACAAAAGGCCGCATTTTCCTCTACTTACAAAACGGTTTGGTGCGCCGGACCATCCATAGAACATGTGAAATCAATCCGATCGGTAAAAGAAATTGTATCTGAACTTAAACGCGAATTAGGTTAAGACCAAGTTGTGCCCTCTTTTCCATCCTTTACAACGATTCCTGCTGCCGCAAGTCCGTCTCTGATTTTATCTGAAGTTGTCCAATCTTTTTGTTCTCGCGCTTGACTTCTTAAATTAAGGACCAGATCCATCACGGGATTAAGCCGGTTATCTTGCCCTTGTTCCTCTGAAAACAAACCTAACACTTGAAAGATAAAAACCTGCATTGCAGCTTGAAGAATCCCGAGGTGCTCTGACGTAATAGTCTCTTTTCCGTCGTTTATTAAGTTGATATAACGGACCGCTTCAAATAAATTTGCAATTAAAATTGGAGCATTAAAATCATCTTGCATGGCCTCATCAAATGAATCTATCAATCCTTTCCAATTGAATGACGTGCTTGCCGAATGAGAAACCTTCTCCATTAACTTTAATCCTTCCAGGAGCCTAGTCAGGCCTTTTTCTGCGGCATCTAAACCTGTTTCTGTAATATCTAAGGTACTTCGGTAATGTGCCTGCATCATGAAAAACCGAATCACATTGGGTGCGTATGGTTTCTTAAAGAGTGGACTTGTTCCTTCCACAATCTCTTTTGGTAAAAAGAAATTGCCGAGGCTTTTGCTCATTTTTTGGCCATTTACATTTAACATATTGGCGTGCATCCATATGGAAGCTGGTTGACAACCAAAAGAACCACAGCTTTGAGCGATCTCATCCTCATGATGCGGGAATTTCAAATCCATTCCTCCACCGTGAATGTCAAACTGTTTTCCTAGGTATTTTGTACTCATCGCTGTACATTCGATATGCCATCCAGGGTTACCATCACCCCAAGGAGATCTCCAAATTTGCATATCTTCAGGATTTGCTTTTTTCCAAAGCGCGAAATCTGCAAAGAACCTCTTTTCATCTTGGTTATTCAATGTACGAGTTTCATTTTCAAGTTCCTCAACCTTTCTACCACTTAAAATCCCGTAATTGAAATCTTGCATGTATCGTTTTGTATCGAAATATACACTTCCATTGACAATATACCCGTATCCATTGTCTAGAATTTTCTCGATAATTTCAATTTGCTCTTGTATGTGTCCCGTTGCTGTTGGTTCAATGCTTGGCGGGAGCATGTTGTAAAGTCGTTGTAGTTCCTGAAATTTAACATTGTATTTGTATACAATTTCAAGAGATTGAAGTTGCTCTAAACGAGCTGCTTTTCCAATACTGTCTTCTTCTTGCCCAGCCGAATTTGTAATGTGACCAGCATCTGTTATATTTCGAACATATTTTACTTTGTATCCAGCATGTAAGAGATACCTGTATACAAGATCGAAATTAATAAAGGTACGCATGTTCCCCATGTGTGGTTCACTGTAAAGGGTTGGTCCACATACATACATGCCAACAAATTGTTTGTTTCTAGGGGTAAGAATTTCTTTTTTCCCTGATAAACTATTGTAGATTTTGATCTTGCGTTCCATGTTCAATATAACCGGAATTTTATTGCTGTGTTCTAAGTTCCTTGAATGTATGGAAAACAACTATTCCATAGCCAGCGGCAACCATTCCATGAAACACCAATGTTCCAATATTTCCATCAATCAACATGAAATAGGCACTTGTGCTAAAAATTAGAAAAAAGACGATTTCAAGCATGTTTACAATAGAAAGTTGCTTTTTGTCGTATTTATTTCCTGAAAATTCTGATTTCTTATTTACATTAAACTTAGGCGTTCGAACAAAGGAACTTTTGATGCCAAGCCAACCCTCAATTACCGCCACTGCATTACTCAAAGCTAAAGCCGATGAGATGGTAAGAAATAGAAAAAATTGGGGTACAAACTTGACTAAATCTTTGACCGTATTTCCTGTTTTATCACGATAGGCAATCCAATAATATAGCATTAAAATGAAGGTGCTTGTGTAGAAAAAATAATAAAACTTAAGAAAATCTCGTAAGTCCGGAAATGATCCGGCTATGTTGCTCATAAACAGACTTGAAATTGAAAGCGTCATAATAAAAAGGAACACGGATGAATTGAACAAATGAGACATTCCATGAAACTTATCTGATAAACGCACACCTTTAGCAAACACAAGTCTTCTCCACATTTTCAAAAAGACCTCTGCACCACCCTTCATCCAACGATGTTGTTGATTTTTGAGTGCCG
Organism: uncultured Lishizhenia sp.; assembly: GCA_964562965.1. GTDB lineage: Bacteria > Bacteroidota > Bacteroidia > Flavobacteriales_D > Crocinitomicaceae > UBA952. Next base: position 4,772 of record CAZLVX010000051.1, on the reverse strand, counting down.
ACATGGTAATTGGTAATTCTGCCGGGGAAACGACATCGACTAAATAAGTGAATTTCCAACCCTTAATTTGTGCCCGGTAACTTAAGTCTAAGTCTTCTGTAATGGTATCGTGTTCCCAACCACCTGCGTCTTCAATACACGATTTTCTCCAAACCCCTGCGGTTCCATTAAAATTAATAAAGTGTTCGTTACTGTTTCTTCCACATTGTTCGATAATAAAATGTGCATCTAATCCAAAAGCTTGCAATTTAGTTAAGGATGAATAATCTTTATTTAAATGTCCCCATCGCGTTTGAACTACACCAATTTTAGCGTGTTTAAAATGCGGTATGGTTTTCTTTAAAAAATCGGGGTCGGGAACAAAGTCGGCATCAAAAATAGCGATGAATTCGCCTTCTACCTGATCCATGGCGTCATCCAAGGCTCCGGCTTTATAGCCCTTTCTATTGACGCGATGAACATGAGAAATGTTTAATCCTTTGTCTTGCCACTCTTTTACTTTTTTTGCGATGATTTCTTTTGTTTCATCTGTAGAATCGTCTAGGACTTGTATTTGAAACTTATCTCTAGGATAATCGAACGCTGCAACGGTATCGATAATTCTGTCGGCCACATACATTTCATTGTACATGGGCAATTGAACGGTTACTTTCGGCGCATTTAATTCGTCAAAATTTGCTTTCTGCTGTTCTTTTATCTTTTTCATATTCTTGAGATAACCAAATCCCAAAGAAAGTTGGACGGTTGCATATAGAAAAATAAACACTGAACATGCTGTGTAGATAATCATAATTGCAGATGCGACCAAATGCGACCAAAAGTAAGGTTGAACCTCTTCTTTTCCGTCTATCATTGTAGTTCTGCTTCCCCAATCGAAAAGCCATGTTGCTTGTTGTTCTTCTGCAAAGAAAATAGATGGCGCTAGCACAAATAAGGATAGTGCTATAAGGGTTTTCTTGTGTTTATCTAATAAAAATCTATTCACAGGCATCAAAGATAAGTCTTTATTATTTAACCAATGTCATCTCGTCAACCAAATGCCGGGCTCCTGAATAAATATCCATAACCCACAAGACATAACGAATGTCCACCACGACATTTCTACAGCGCGAGGCATCAAATAAATAATCGCTCATAGTGCTTTCCCAAGTTCTATCAAAATTCAAACCCATTAGGTTCCCATTTTCGTCCAATACAGGCGATCCTGAATTTCCGCCGGTTGTATGATTTGAGCCAGTAAAACAAACCCAAAGCTGACCATTTTGAGCATAATTTCCATAATTTTTCTGCTTATGTAACTCTAGCATGCGCGGTTGCAATTCAAAATCTGCATTCCCACTGTTGTATTTTGCAATCATTCCCTCAAGAGTGGTGTGTTCTGTATATTTCATTCCATCAGTTGGGGATGATCCTTCCAGTTTGCCATATGTTATTCGTAATGTGCTGTTTGCATCTGGCCAATGCTTATCATTAGGAAACATCTCTTTTTTTCCTTCCACATATTGTTGAAGTAAAGCACTCATGTCGCTCGAAAAGTCCTGATAAGCCGGGATAACGTAATTTCTAAAAGGTGTGATGTAGCTTGAATAATGTTTAAAACCTATGTCATTGTTGAGTTTTTTGAGGCTCTTTTCGTTGAAATTTGATAGGAAATTCAAATAGCGTTCCTTGTCTGTTAAAATTGATTTTGAGTAAATAACATTGGAAATCGACTTGATGTAGTTATCGTACCACTCCGAAGCTAGCGAATATTTTATGTCCTGTGTAATCCCTTTCCATTGGTCCGTATTGTTAAAATATTCTTTCGTAAGTTTATTAAAAATTTCTTTGTCTACTTGTAGGTTATAATTTTTAAAAAACCCTTCTGCTCCGGACTTGAGTCGTTCCAAGACTGCATTTAATTCACCATTTGATTTGTATTTCTGATAATTCGAAACTAAATCATTGATGGCTCTTGCTAATTTAAAATATTCAGGGCCGTACGAAAAATATTCAACTCCCATGGCGTATTTAAACTCCCAGTTGACGTCGCGTTCTACCAAGGCATTCATTTCATTAACGACAGATGCATATTTCTTCCATTCTTCTTTGGAATTTGCGCGTTTAATATATTCTGCCTCTTTATTTTGTTTTAAGGTAACTGCGTCTAGTGTTCGTAAACCATCTATTTGCCCTATCCATTTTTTCCAAGCATTCGCAATCGATGCCTGTTTAGCAGCATATTGTATTCTGGTTAGATCAGATGCTTTCATTGCTGCATCAATTACCCCCAATGACAAATCTCTCATATGAATTCTAGCTGGTCGTTCTTTTTCAATAATAAATTTCAAATACGACGACACCACATGTTGTTCAGTTTGACCTGGAAATCCATAAACCATGGTAAAATCACCTTCTTTTCTATCGCGAAAAGAAATATTTAAATACCTAATTGGGGTATAAGGAATATTTTCTTTTGAATAGGCCGCAGGTTTATTATCTTTCCCGGCATAGATACGAAAAACCGAAAAGTCGCCCGTATGACGAGGCCAAACCCAGTTATCGGTATCACCACCAAACTTTCCAATTGAATTCGGAGGTGTTCCTACAAAACGGATGTCAGTAAATATTTCTTTTACCATCATATAATAGTCATTTCCGTAGTTAAAGGCTTTCACCTCTGCTTCAAAACCAGAATTTGCAACTGTTTCTGATATGATTTTCTTGATATTACTTTGAATTGTAGATTGATCATCTTTTGAAGATACGCCTTTTAGTACCCTAGCTGTTACATCTTCAATTCGCACGATTCGCACTGCCGTTAATCCAGGGTTGGGAAGTTCTTCTGCCAAGGTTTGAGCCCAAAAGCCATTTTTTAGGTAATCTTTTTCAAGAGAAGAATGTGATTGTATTTGCGAATAACCACAATGATGATTGGTTAAGAGTAACCCTTTCGAAGAAACGAGCTCTGCAGTACACCCTCCTCCAAATTGAAAAATAGCATCTTTCAAACTCGCCTTATTTATGGAGTAAATATCTTCTGCAGAAAGTTTCATTCCTTTTGCTTTCATGTCGGACTCAAAAGCCGCAATCAGCGAAGGTATGAGCATTCCTTCATCCGCTCTTAAGTTAAGCGTTTGGATAAAAATGAATAAGAATCCGATAGTTTTCCGAATAAAATGATGAGTTTTTTGCATAATCAAAATGAAATGTTAATTAAGTTTTATCCTTAAAAGCAAGGAAAGATGTCAAATTTAGTCACAAAAATCTATTTTAAAAACAGGAAAAAGAAATGTTAACTTTGCCACGAATGAAGGTTTTTGAGGGAATTGAAAATTTTTGCGGAGTTAAGAATCCTATTCTAACCATTGGCACTTTTGATGGTGTGCATGTTGGGCACCAACATATCATTCGTCAAATGAATGAAGAAGCAAGTAAAGTATGCGGTGAAAGCACCCTGCTCACGTTTCATCCCCATCCAAGATGGGTGGTAAATAACGCCGACGAAAGCATGAGGCTCATTCAAACGTTAGACGAAAAATTGGAAAAACTCGAAAAGGTTGGGCTGAAAAATGTGATAATTCAGCCATTTGATAAAGCCTTTTCCCATTTGTCTGCCACTTCATTTATTGAAGATGTGCTCATTACTAAAATAAAAGCTCACCATCTTTTTATTGGATATGATCACCGGTTTGGGAATTCACGAGAAGGTAATGTTGACTTGCTTAAAAAATTTTCAGATAAAGGGTTTTTTAGTCTCACCGAAATTTCTGCTGTTGAAATAAACGAGCTTAACGTAAGTTCAACCAAAATTCGTGATTCTTTGATTTCTGGAGATATTACACATGCCAATGCATTGTTGAATAGTCGATATTGTATTACAGGGGTAGTTGAAGAGGGAATGAAAATTGGCAGAACTATAGATTTTCCAACGGCAAATATCGGTCAAATTGATCCTCACAAGTTGCTGCCCAAAAATGGCGTTTATGCTGGAAAGGTCCGTTTTGATAATCAAACTTACAACTCCGTTTTCAATCTTGGACTGAGACCAACTGTAAATAGTAAAGAATGCCAACCTAAACTGGAGGTGCATTTACTGAACTTTTCTGGTAACCTTTATGGGAAATCGGTCTGTGTTTCTTTTGAACATCGCTTAAGAGATGAAAAGAAATTTGGCTCTATTGTTGCGCTCAAACATCAAATTCAATTGGATGAAAGTCTTGCTCGTACTTTGCTTAGGACTCATTAGTTTTTGTGCTTTTTCACAAAAAAAAGGACCGCGCTACTACCGTTTAGATGAACTGTCTAAGGCTAATCCCGATACTATATTTTATTTGACTTTGTCAAAAGAAAGGTTGGACTCAATTCCTTCCAGTATTTACCGGTTCACCGAATTAAAGGGACTTGATTTATCAAAAAATAAATTAACCGACATTCCTTTGGAATTTAAAGTCTTTTCGAAATTAGAGGTCTTGAATATTAGCCAAAACAAACTACATTTTTTACCTATGGCGGTCACGAAACTAAGTCATTTAAAAGAACTACTTGCTGCATCTAATCGAATAAGCTCGCTGCCTGATCAGATGGAAGACTTGACAAAGTTAAAGACCTTAGACCTTTACAATAATGAAATTACTAATTTCGGAAGTGGTTTTTTTAAACTAAAACAACTGAAAGTAATTGATATTCGCGGCACCATGTATGGGACTAAAATGCATAAAGAAATCGTAGGTAATTTTCCAAATACAAAGTTGGCCATTGACCCGCCTTGTAAGTGCATGGATTAGTTTTTT
>CAZLVX010000050.1:0-13800 GCA_964562965.1 uncultured Lishizhenia sp. | reverse complement strand
ACAACCCCTCCCGAAGGACATCCACCGTGTTCTTTGTACATGCCAAAGCCAGTCAAAGCGCCAACTTCAAATCTAGGTGATCCTGCGTCCAACAATAATTCGATACGTTCGCGAGCAGTCATTTTGCCGCTTTCGTGAAGTTTTTCAATTCTTTTTTTACCTCCGCCTTCGTATATTTTTGCCAATTCTGTCTCGAGAGCACTTATTTTCAAGCGCATTTGGTCCTCGTTGAAATTGAATGCTAGTTCTTTTTCGGATACTGCCATTTTCTAATATTTGTCCCAAATATACGAATTGTAAAACGACAATTAAATTGTATTTTTGTTTCATGCAGGAAGTAAAACAACAAAACATCTTTTCCATTTTCTGGTATATCGTTGCTTTTTTCAACGTTGGATTCCTATTTATGTTGGAAAGTGCTTTACCAGAGGTTAATAGAGATTTATTCGCATTTGGACGTTATGCACTCATTGCGTTTTTATTTTTAATTGCTTTCAAGAAAAAAACGCTTTCTCTTTGGATATTCTCTGCCATGATTCTTGGAGTGGAGGTTGGTATAGATTTCCCGGAATTTGCTAAGGAAATGGAACGCTTCGGTAAAATATTTTTGCGCTTGGTAAAATCCTTGGTTGCGCCGCTTATTTTCGCCACTTTAGTTGTTGGAATTGCCGGGCATTCCAATTTAAAACAAGTGGGTAGAATTGGATTGAAAAGTATTTTATATTTTGAAATCGTAACCACACTTGCATTAGTAATTGGCCTTCTGGCAATAAATATTTCACAGGCAGGTAAAGATGTCAAAGTTGAAGCAGGAAAATCCGAAAAGAGTAGGGCCTTTAGTTTAACCGCGAACGATATCGATGGTAGTAAAAAATTAGTAAACACTTTAGATTCTTTAGCCAAACTTCCTGAAAATGAAGGGAACGCGGAATTACAATCTACAATCACCCTAATGAAGAAGGACGTTGTAAATATGGAACTTGGTAAAAAAGATCATTGGGTAGAAGTATTTCCGGAGAATTTTGCGAAATCAATTGTTGAGAACCAAGTGTTACAAGTGGTCATATTCTCGGTGATTTTTGCCATTGGCTTGGGCATGGTTACCAACGTTCAGCACAAAACAACCATGTTGAATTTCAGTGAGAGTTTGGCAGAGGTAATGTTCAAGTTTACTGATATTGTGATGTATGTAGCACCTCTAGCAGTTTTTGGTGCGCTTGCTTCGACTGTTGCAAAGTCGGGTGTGGACATATTGTATAATCTCATGAAGTTAGTAGGCACCTTATATGTTGCATTGGTTGTTTTTGTTGTGTGTGTACTTTTACCCATTGCAATTCTGGCTAAAATTTCTATTTCTAAATTTATCAAGGCAGTGACAGAACCAGTTACAATTGCTTTTGCAACAGCGAGTAGTGAGGCTGCGCTTCCGAAAGCGCTTGAGAATATGGAGAAATTCGGAGTCCCAAAAAAGATTGTTGCGTTTGTTATTCCTACGGGCTACAGTTTCAATTTAGATGGTACCACTCTTTACCTATCGCTTGCAGCAGTTTTCGTCGCGCAAATGTGCGGAATGGATTTGTCTATTGGCGAACAAATAAGCATTTGTTTAGTTCTAATGCTCACGAGTAAAGGTGTGGCTGGGGTTAGGGGAGCATCTTTCGTGATTTTAGCAGGAACAGTGGCCTCCATGGGAATTGATCCTGAGAAAGCTAGTATTATTTTAGCTGTTGACGCCTTAATGGATATGGCGAGAACCTCCGTAAATGTACTCGGTAATTGTTTAGCCTCGGCGGTTATTGCACGAAGCGAGGGAGAACTGATAACAGAATAAAAAAAGGGTCAATTTCTTGACCCTTCTCTTTCAAATACTATTTAAAAAACTAAAAATCGGCAGGTAAACCTCCATCGCCTTCTCCTATTTTTTGTGTTTCACGTTTCATTTTCAAAGAATCACACCTGAGACAATTTTTTTCTAAGTAAATATCCATATTAGCTTTATCAGGGTATTTTGCTTCATCTCCCATTTTTTCATTGTATTCTTCTTTATTCGGATAGTTTTTGATAATGTAATCTAATTTACAGTCACAATCATACTTTCCCTCACTTTTACATGCGTTTTCTAGGTCTGTCATGTTTTCCTTTGTCCACCCGTCATTCATACTCGCCACTTTAGAAAAACCAGTAATACAAGTAAGAATAGAAGCAATTGTCCATACGGCAGTGGCGCTCAAACCAATTTTTGAACCTGATTTTAACGAATGTAGTAATAAGCTAGTTCCGAATAAAAGTGCAAAAAACAAACTAGTCCCTATTAAAATAAATAAAAACAATTGTTTACTATCATCAGTCCAAGCTGTTTTGTGCAGAAAAGAGTGCGCTCCACCAATGATTAGTAAATACGAACCTAAATAAATAGATATTAGCCCATATCCATGATTTTTTTGATCGGAAGATTTTTTTCCGTCGCGTCGCAACAGAATCCCCATTAAAATTAGTGTAAGTCCACCAAATAAGAACATTAGCAAAGAAGTTGTCATGTAATAAATATTTTAAACGAAAATAGCTAAAAATTTATTAATTCATTATTTTAGCATGGTAATTGTAAAAAAAACAGAAAAATCAAATTATGAAAAAAATTGTAGGATTAGCGTTTCTATTTTTGAGTGTTTGTGTAAGCGCTCAAGACATCACCGTTTCAGGTGCAAGCTTTAAAAAGAAATTGGATATCAAGGGAGATGTTTTAACGTATAATGGTGCAGGATTACGCCAAAAGTATGGATTTGATCTGTATGTTGCAGCGTTGTATTTAGAAAATCAATCTTCAGATGCCAACAAAATCATCAATACGGATGATATCCAAGCTATAAATATTAAAATTATCTCCAGCAAAGTTACACGTGACAAATTTAACGAGACGGTTGCTGAAGGTTTTACAAAAGCTAGTCACGGTAAGGCAACTGAAGAACAGAAAAAAGTGTTCAAGAGTTATTTTTCGGATGAAATAAAAAACAAAGATGACATACTTTTAATTTACAAGCCAGGAAAAGGTGTTGCTGTAATGATTAATGGAAAATATAAAGGAGTTGTAGGAAACTTGGATTTCAAAAAAGCATTGTGGTCAATCTGGTTAGGAACAAATCCAGCTGATGAAAAATTAAAGAAGAAAATGCTTGGAAAAGTTTAATATGATAAATCTAAATAATAAAAAAAGCGGCTTAAGCCGCTTTTTTTATTTCTTATAAAATGGAAGTTTAACCACTTTAGCCTTTACACCCTTATCTCGGATTTCAATGTAAATTTCACTGTCTAATTTTGAATTTTCAACAGTGACATAACCTAATCCTATACCTAGTTTCATACTAGGTGACATTGTACCAGAGGTCACTTTTCCAATAACATTACCTTCATTATCAAGTATTTGATAGTCATGACGTGGAATTCCTCTGTCAACCATCTCGAACGCAACGAGCTTTCTAGATACTCCTGCTTCTTTTTGTTTCTGTAAGGTAGAGCTATCGACAAAATCTTTTGTAAATTTTGTAATCCAACCTAATCCTGCTTCCAAAGGAGAAGTAGTATCGTCAATGTCATTTCCGTACAAACAGAATCCCATTTCTAGTCGTAACGTGTCTCTTGCTGCAAGTCCAATTGGTTTTATTCCCCAATCTTTACCTGCTTCGAAAACGCGATCCCACAATATTTCAACATCTTGATTCTTAACATAAATTTCAAATCCACCTGATCCTGTATAGCCTGTTGCCGAAATCATTACGTTTTCAATTCCTGCAAATTTGCCGTATTGAAAAGTATAATAAACCATCTCTGAAAGCGAAACATCTGTTAGAGACTGCATGGCCTCCGCTGCTTTTGGACCTTGGATTGCCAACAAAGAGTAGTTATCGGAAAGATTTTTCATGTCCACACCCAAATCGTTGTGTGATGAAATCCAATTCCAATCCTTTTCAATGTTTGACGCGTTTACTACTAAAAAGTATTCTTCGGCATTTATTCTGTATATGATAAGATCGTCAACAATTCCTCCTTTTCCGTTTGGCATACAAGAATATTGAGCTTTTCCATCGAAAAGAACGGACGCATCATTCGTTGTAACTTTTTGAATCAAAGCCAAAGCATTTGGTCCAGATAACAAAAACTCTCCCATGTGTGATACATCAAATACACCTACGCCATTTCTAACGGTTTCGTGTTCTACATTCACGCCTTCGTATTGAACCGGCATATTATACCCTGCAAACGGAACCATTTTTGCTCCAAGTTCAATGTGTTTATTGGTTAATGCCGTATTTTTCATAATTATAAATTTGGAATTTAGAATTCAGAATTTTTAAATTTAGTCTATTCTAAGTAAATCATAAATCTACCTTCACACTAGTAATTTAATTATTCTTAACTCTTTCAACGTATACTCCTGTTCGCGTATCTATCTTAATCACCTCTCCATTATCTATGAAAAGTGGAACTTTCACTTCAGCCCCTGTAGCGATTGTTGCAGGTTTCATCGAATTAGTTGCAGTATCTCCTTTTACTCCTGGTTCAGTATAAGTAACTTCTGAAATGATGTACATCGGCAGATCTACAACAAGCGGAGTCTCTTCCTCGGCGTGAAATAAAATATTTACCACCATTCCTTCTTGCAAAAATCCAGGTTTTTCAACCATTTTTAATGGGATGTTTACTTGCTCGAATGTTTCATTATTCATGAATACATATGATTCAGCCTCTTGATACAAGTATTGATATTCACGGTTTTCAATGCGCACAGGCTCAATTTTATGTCCAGCTGAAAAAGTGTTGTCGATTACCTTTCCCGATTCAATCTGACGCATTTTAGTCCTAACAAAAGCTGGTCCTTTTCCTGGTTTTACATGTTGGAATTCAATGATTTGAAATAATTTATCGTTGTGTTTGATACACAAGCCATTTCGAATATCTGCGGTTGTTGCCATACAATTAATTTTGAAGGCCCAAAGATAGGTAAAAAAAATAGTGAATTGAGTTCAAATTGTTGCACTTAAGAAAAATACTAACCGAAATTACAATTCACTCATTGGACAAACATATTTCGATTTTTCAATAGTTGTTTTTGAAATTTCAGACATTCCTCCGATAACATCAACAAAGTTGTCGTACCCTTTCGCTTTCAACATAGAGGCAGCAATCATGCTTCTGTATCCACCTGCACAATGAAGTATAAAAAAGTCATTTGTTGGAATTTCAGAAAGGTGCTGATAAAAATCATTTAACGGAATATTTATCGCTCCTATGACATGTTCTGCTTCGAATTCACTTTTCTTACGAACATCCAATAGGATCGTTTGATGAGCTAATTCCAAAGCCAATTCCTCTGCTGAAATCCTGTTAACGGTATCAAATTCTTTCCCATCATTCTTCCATGATTCAAATCCGCCTTTTAAATAACCTATCGAATAGTCGTAACCAACACGTGATAGACGAATTAAGGCTTCTTCCTCTTTGCCTGCATCTGTAACAAGTAATATCTCTTGTTTTATGTCGGGAATTAATTCACCAACCCACATGGCAAAATTTCCATTCAATCCAATATTTATAGAATTTGGAATAAAACCTTTTGCAAAAACTTCAGGATCTCGCGTGTCAAGAATTAAGGCGTGGGTTTCATTCGCAACAAATTCAAATTCATCAGTAGTTAATGGTTTTTTACCTCTCTCCAATACGTTGTCGAGGGATTCATATCCTTGGATATTCATTAAAACATTCTTCGGAAAATATGCCGGAGGATTTGTTAATCCTGTTAAAAGTTCTTCGATGAATTCTTCTCTTGTCATATCATGTCTAAGGGCATAATTGGTGCGTTTCTGATTCCCTAAAGTGTCTGTTGTTTCTTTACTCATTTTTTTTCCGCAAGCGCTACCTGCACCGTGATTTGGATATACAATTAGATCATCTGGTAAAGGCATTATTTTAGTTCGAAGAGAGTCGAATAAGTGACTTGCTAACTTTTCTTGAGTAAGGTTAGAAACCACATGTTGCGCTAAATCAGGTCTTCCAACATCTCCGATAAACAAGGTGTCCCCTGTAATAATTCCGTGCTCTTTACCTTTTTCATCTATTAATAAATAAGTAGTGCTTTCCATGGTGTGACCTGGAGTATGGATAGCTTTTATTTGATAATCTCCCACACGAAACAATTCTCCATCTTTGGCTATATGTGCCTCGAATCCAGGTTGTGCCGTTGGGCCATAAACTATTGAGGCGCCTGTTTTTTTTGCTAAATCCAAATGTCCAGAAACAAAGTCTGCATGAAAATGTGTTTCAAAAACATACTTGATTTTTGACTGATCTGCATTTGCTTTATCTATATAAGGCTGAACTTCTCTTAAAGGATCAAAAATTGCAGCTTCACCATTTGATTCCAGGTAATATGCAGCATGTGCAATACAACCTGTGTAGATTTGTTGAATATTCATAAGACTTAAATTTTTAACGAAGTTCAGGAATGAATTTCATATAAAAAGTGACTTAGGTAACACGAAAGAATGAATTAGAGAACAAAAATTCCGAGAAGTGCTAATTGGATTATAAAGATAATTAATCCAAAAAGTAATCCTTTTTTACCTGAACTTACAAGCGTTTTTAATTTTATATTCAGACCAATTGCAGCCAAGGCAATGGTTAACGTAAGTTTCCCCAATCCTTCGGACCAATCAAATATAAATTCTGGGAATGTAAAAAAGCTCACTAGTGATGAAATAAGGATAAATGCCATTAAATACCACGGAATTTGAATCAATTTTTTACTAGTTGAGTTCTCTCCATTATTTTTAAATTTCAATATAATAAATAGTAATGCCGGTGAAAGCAAAGCAACGCGTGCCATTTTTACTGTGAGTGCGGTTTGACCAATTTCATCAGATATTGCGTAACCGGCACCGAGTACATTTCCGACCGAATGAAGTGATCCACCGATGATAAAGCTAGCATCCTCATCAGTGAAATTGAAATAATTGAAAAATACGGGAAACAAAAGCATGCCAATTGCACCGTATAAATTGACCACGGCTAATGAAATACCAATATCCTCCTTGTTTTTAGTTATTATTGGTGAAGCAGCAGCAATAGCAGAAGAACCACAAATAGCTGTTCCAAATCCTATTAACCATGCAGTCGAATCGGGGCATTTTAATTTTTTAGCCAAATAAAATGTGAAAAATAAAAGAGTAAACACGACCAACACGATCGCAACAATACTTTTAAGTCCTAAGGCGAGAATAAAAGAGTAATTAATACCAAAGGCCAAAAAAACAATTGACAATTCAAGAGAAAGGTTTCCTGTAGTTTTAAAGGTATTCGTATTATGTTCAGAAAATCTTATTGAATTACCAACAACTACCCCAAAAATTAACGCGAGTATTATACTATTTATTGACGATGGTGTAATGAACGAAATTAAATAAGCAATTAAAGTGAGCAAGGTTATCCAAACCCATCCGATAATTTGGCTTTTCATTCGCTTATTATTGAACAATATCTCCCTCCCATGAACCGATACCTCCTGTTAAATTGTAAATTTCTTTAAATCCTTTATCGACAAAAACTTTCGAAGCTTTCGCGCTTCTGTTTCCGCTGGCGCAATATACGATGTATTTTTTCGAACGATCTAATTTTTCGATTTCATTTTCGAAATTTCCTCCATTGAAATCGATAAATAAATCAGCCCCTTTTATGTATCCGTTACTTACTTCATCAGGCGTTCGCACATCTATCACAACTGTATTTTTCTCTGCTTCTAGTTTGTTATACGTCTCGCTATCTATATCCGTGACTCCTTCAGGTGTCGAATTGCAAGAAAGTAAAGTCGCTACTCCCACGACGAAAACGAATGGTCTTAATAAATTTTTCATAATTATTTTTTAGGCAAAATTCAAGATTAAAGGAGGTTTTTTGTGAAACAAGAGTTACACAAATGAAAAAAATATTTTTTGATTAAAAAATTATATCGTAATATTGCAATATAATAATACAAATGGGGATTTCAAAGACTAGTTTTTTCACCGTTGAACAAAATGATTTAGCAAATAAATTCAAGGCACTTGGGCATCCGGCAAGAATTGCAATCCTTCAGTTTATTGTGAAGCAAGGGAAATGTATATGTTCTACCATTGTCGATGAGCTTCCTTTGGCGCAACCAACAATTTCTCAACATTTAAAAGAATTGAAGGCTGTTGGAATTATAAAGGGATCAATTGAGGGAAAAGGTATATGCTATTGTGTTGATAATAATATTCTAGCTGATTTGACCTTAAGAATTCAAGAATTGAACCTTGACATGAGTATTTCTAACGATTCATGTTGTAATTAAATTGACATCATATGAGATTATCAGAATTTAAAAATTCACTTGTAAAGCAAGAGCTTTTAACCTTTAAATTACCCAATGGAAGCAAAATTCCTTCACATTTCCATGTGACAGAAGTTGGATTGATTACCAGAGAATTTATTGATTGTGGTGGAAAATTAAGAGCAGAAAAAAAAGTGAACCTTCAACTTTGGTATTCTGAAGATTTTGAGCACCGATTGACTTCTTCAAAATTGCTAGGAATTATCGAGAAATCTCAATCCTTAATGGATATTTCTGATGATTTAGAAGTGGAGGTAGAATATCAAGGAGAAACAATTGGGAAATATTCGCTTGATATTAGAAATAATGAGTTTTTATTGTGTGCAACACTTACAGCATGTTTGGCAGAGGATGCTTGTGGAATTCCTAATCAAAAAGAAATAAAATCCTTGAGAGACCTCACCACTGTTGCTAACAATAATTCATGTATCCCCGGAGGATCTTGTTGTTAATTTTAATCTAAATAGCAAATGAAAGTTTCAATCAAAGATTATTGCGAGAAATTAATTGGAAATTTCGATTCAATATCATCAGAAAGAAAACAAATTCTCCAAAAGATCGCCAGTGTAGTTCAGGTGAAAGTAGAAAAGAATGAGGAGATCAAGCTCATGTATGTGTGCACGCACAATGCGCGAAGAAGTCATTTTGGTCAGCTTTGGTCAGCAGTCGCAGCATCTTACTACCAAATACCAAATGTGAAAACGTTTTCGGGTGGGGTGGAAGTAACACGGTTTCATACAAATGCGATAAAAGCATTAGAATCAATTGGTTTCGATATAAAAACAAGTAGTAATGGTGAAAATCCGAGGCATGAGGTTTATTTCAATGATGCTGCTCCGATCCTTTGTTTTTCAAAAGAAGTTACACATGAAGAGAATCCACAAGATGAATTTATTGCCATTATGGTTTGTGGAGAAGCTGAACAAAATTGCCCTTTTATTCCTTCAGCGAGTATGCGAATTTCTACCACATACGAAGATCCAAAAAAATATGACAATACACCTCAAGAACTTTCAGAATATGTGAAGACCAGCCTATTGATTGGAACAGAATGTTTGTATATGCATTCATTGATTAATAAATAGTTAACTTATATTAATTAAATAAATAGTGTAAATGTCAAATTCAACTTGCGCACCTGCTGCACCTCGTAAAAAACTTAGTTTTTTAGACAATTACCTAACGCTTTGGATATTCTTAGCGATGATTTTTGGTGTGACTATTGGAAATTTTTTTCCTAAAGTTTCAGACTGGTCAGAACGAGTTTCTTATGGAACCACAAATATTCCACTGGCCATCGGTTTAATTTTAATGATGTATCCGCCTTTAGTTAAGGTTCAGTTTTCAAAAGTCCCGCGCGTATTCGCTAAAACCAAATTGATGTTGGTTTCTTTTTTTGTTACGTGGATTGTTGGTCCGTTTTTGATGTTTTTGTTCGCGATTCTGTTTTTGTCAGATTATCCAGAATACATGACGGGATTGATTATCATTGGTTTGGCGCCCTGTATAGCCATGGTAATAGTTTGGAATGAATTGGCAAGTGGAAACCGAGAATTAATGGCTGGATTGGTTGGGATCAACAGTTTACTCCAAGTTTTTTTCTTTAGTCTTTACGCTTGGTTCTACTTAGAAATCGTCCTTCCGGCCTTCGGTTATAATGCACTGGCGATGGATATTTCCTTAAAAGAAATAGCGTTAACTGTATTTATTTACCTTGGAATACCTTTTATTGCTGCCGTTCTTACCCGATTAATTATAATTAATCTGAAAGGGGAGGAGTGGTTGAATCAAAAATACATTCCTCGAATTGCGCCGCTTACTTTAATTTCTTTGCTACTTACAATTGTTTTTATGTTTAGTTTGAAAGGAGCAATGATTACAGCAATTCCATTTGATGTACTTAGAATTGCTTTACCCTTGATTTGTTTTTTTGGAATCATGTTTTTTTTAATGTTTCTCCTCGGAAAATGGGCCGGTGCAAACTATGAGGACAACGCTGCCTTGTCGTTTACAGCATCTGGAAACAACTTCGAATTGGCCATTGCTGTTTCAATTGGAGTATTCGGAATTAATAGTGGTCAAGCATTTGCAGGGGTAATCGGTCCTTTGGTTGAGGTTCCCGCTTTAATTGTAATGGTGCGCGTTGCTTATTGGTTAAAGGAAAAGTGGTATAGTTGACGATAACTGAAAGTAGAAACAAACATCAGTTCAACTGCAACGCTAAAAATCAAGAAGAATCATTTAAATCTTACCTTAGCACAGTTACAAATCCTGACTTTGTATTTTCTGCACCGTTAAGGTCTTTGTAGTCAATCACCCAAAAATATATACCATCAGTTACATCTTGACCTGATTGTGACTTACCATTCCATTCTATTAAGAGCTTATCAGAGCTAAAAACTTTATTTCCCCATCTGTTCAGAATAGTTGTTGAAACGGAGGAGATTCCTTCCATAAATAATGGAACAAACAAGTCATTTGTATTGTCTCCATTGGGAGTAATTACATTTGGAAGTTCAAGTGTAACATCAAAGAATTCCATTGGAGTAAAACAGTTTATCACTTCGTTAGGTGCTTCGATTGGAACAACGAATTCGATTTCAAGAGTTGGAAACAAGGTGGAGTCAGGATTGTCTGTTGATGCAAAAACCAATCTTCGGAAATATTGTTGCTCCGCAATTACACTCAATTGAAATCCATAACTGCTAGTCGGATTGTCGACCATGTCTTGAACCATTTCTGTTACATTTATATTTGGGTAGTTTTGAATGGAATTTGAACTTGCCGGTAAAATCACACTGTTTTGTGAACTCGTTGAAGGCTGATTATCCCATGTAACTTGTGATTCGACCCAATTCGATGTAATTCTTTTAAGTATTGATTCGTTGGATCCACTTAGCGTTGAATGCGAACCATTTGCCGGAGAGTTATATGAAAATAAGGACAATCGTGCGTTTAAAATTTCAGCTTCAGTTGGAATGTTAGAAATATCAAAATGAATTAAACCTCTTGCGTCTGTTGGTACACCGCCGTTCGTCCATGCGATTGCAGGTAAATCGATATGATTACCGAAATTGTTTCCATGGAGCCTGCTCTCAATGTAAGCATCTTTAATGCATGAAGGATGAGACTTATAGGTTATGGTGTCTTGTGCCTGCAATGAAATACTGAAGCCAAAAAATAGGAGGAATACTCTCATTTTTAATATTATAATATGGTCAAGGATTGTCTTTATTTTCAATTAATTGGTTCGTGTTAATTGTATAAACGTTAAATAAAATGAAATTAGGGGGTGTTGGCAAATATTATAATGTAAAAGTAACTATTTTATCGTCAAATTCCTCTTATTGTATGTGTCCTTCTTAATCTTACCGAAACGTTTCAAATGTTTAAATTAGGTAAACTATGTCTCTTAATATTTGGTTATTCTTGCCAGCCCCATTTGCAAACTTTAAAGTCAAGCTCTTTATCGAATTTAAATTCATAAATGCGACCTGCGCCATGATGTCGAAATTCATTTAAAATTCTCGAAGTAAATACATAAACGATATGGCTGTCAAGTCTTTCAAATGAAACATAGAGGTTAAGATTCGTTGAGTTGTCCAACTTACATTCAAGGGCGCTTGTTTGGCTAATCCTGTTTTCATAGCTAGAATTCCAATTTTTTGGGATAATATCGGATGGAACTGAATCCATTGGTTTGTCTAAATCTATTGATATAACAGCGGCCCTAGGTAAAAATTGTTTTTTTGACAAAGCTTTCACAAGTTGATTGATATTTTTAGCCTTATGACTAAACGTATCTATGCCAAACGAAGGTCGGGATTTTTAAAGTTTATTTCTCAACCTTACAGGAACATTCGTGGTGCTCACTAATATATTTGATTGATTCAACACAAAGTTCTTTCAATGCAGATATGTTGATATCTGAAAGTTTCTTTACATAGATACACCCTTTTGTTTTTTTGAATTTACCAAGTTGAGTTATTGCTATCTTACTTTTCTCGGTGTCAGAATATACATAAAGAGTAAGTGCGGGTTTTCTTGGTGAAAAGCCAAGTACTGGAGCATCTCCTTCGTGTCCGCTTGCATATTTATAATGATAATTACCAAAACCGATAATGCTTGGTCCCCACATTTTAGGTTCAGAATCAGACCACTCTTTCATTAGTTCAATAAGTTGAAAACTGTCAGCCTTTTTTTGTTCGTTGTCAACAAAAGAATTTATAAAATCTGCAACGTTTTGTCCGGTGTACGTTGTTTTAGTTTTAGCCATCTTTTATAATACATTTAAATATTTGGACTTATAATTTAAAAGAAAGTCCGTTTTCATTTAGTGCCTTTTTAAGTTTTGGGATTGAACTCGGTCCAATTCCGTGAAGATTAAGTATGTCTTTCTCATTCCATTTTGCTAAGTCTTCTAAAGTCTTAATTTTTTCTCTTTCTAATGCTCTCCTGGCTGGCGCAGCTAATAAAGCTAGAAAACTGTATTTAGGTTTACGTTCTTCTTCACAAATTGGGCAAGTCGGACAGTCAGAACTTTTGAAAAACTGATGTCCATTGTTGCAAGATTTTAATTTCTTTTTTGTTTCCATTTTGTCTTGATGGTTATCCTATTAAAATGACCGATAACGGTTTTGTGCTTGGTACTGTTGCCGTTCGCCGAAGCGAATCGGAGAACACCGAAAAGTAGCCACGAAGAGAAAACTGTCCAACAGCAACACACTTGAATAGAAGCACAAAGCTTCAACCCGAAAGCTTTCGGGTTTGCACGTCACCCCGCCTGACGCAAAACCCGTGTTAGTGGCTGCCTTTCTTATCGTCCGCATTAATTGTTCAGTTTTAGTTTCATCATAATGTCGGTCTGCTCGTCATTGCCCAATTTAAAAATATGTTTGTCAAATTCAACGAAACCGTTTTTCTTGTAAAAATTTATTGCTCTCGGATTTTCTTCCCAAACACCCAACCAAACATATTCCGTGTTCTTCCGTCGTGCAATTTTTATGACTTGGTTGTAAAGTAATTGTCCTACACTTTTTCCGTGAAAGTCCTTTAAAACATAAATGCGTTCAATTTCAAGTCCTTTGTCGTCTTGAAGTTCAGTTTGTGATTGTCCAAAGTTTAGTTTGAGATAACCAATTACATTGTCGTCAAGTGTCGCAAAATAAAACTCTGCGTTGTTGTCATTTAGTTCAGTCGTTAATTTCTCGGCAGAAAATCCTTCGTCCAAGTATTTGGTCATATTTTCTTCGGTGTTCCCTGTCGCAAAAGTTTCATAGAAAGTTTGTCTGCCAATTTTCTGTAATTGGTCAATGTCATTAATTGTTACTTTTTTTATTTCAATCTCAGTCATTTTCTATTTGCTGTGTCGTTTTTAAGGTTACCGCTAACGTGTTGCAGCT
>CAZLVX010000049.1:0-13910 GCA_964562965.1 uncultured Lishizhenia sp. | reverse complement strand
AAAATCTTGAATTTCATGTGTTTTGATTATTGAGTCACGAATTTACTCATTTCTTGAGTATAATTTCCTAATTTTCGTCAATAACTTTTTTAATGTATTCGCTAACAAAAAGCTATTTTTGTTGTTCATTCAAACAAAAAATACTCACACATGGAAAAAGTACAATGTTTAATCATAGGATCAGGACCCGCTGGATATACAGCTGCAATATATGCTGCCAGAGCGGATATGAAACCTGTTCTTTATCAAGGTATGCAACCTGGAGGTCAATTGACAACAACAAACGAGGTGGAAAATTTCCCTGGTTATCCTAATGGAATTACAGGTCCGGAAATGATGATGGAGCTTGAAGCCCAAGCCAAAAGATTTGAAGCTGACATACGCTTCGGTTTCATTACTAAAGTAGATTTTTCAGGTGAAATTCACAAATGTTGGACTGAGGACGGTCATGAAATTCACGCAGAAACAGTTATCATATCAACTGGAGCAAGTGCAAAATACCTTGGACTCGAAAGTGAGCAAAAGTATTTATCGAACGGAGGTGGAGTTTCAGCTTGTGCAGTCTGTGACGGATTTTTTTACCGAGGACAAGAAGTGGTTATCGTAGGTGCCGGAGACTCTGCTTGTGAAGAGGCTCATTATCTCTCTAAGTTATGTACGAAAGTGACAATGTTAGTCAGAAGAGACGAGTTTCGAGCTTCGAAAATCATGGCAGATAGAGTTAAAAACACTTCGAATATTAACATACTTTTCAATACAGAAACGCTAGAAGTATTAGGAGATGGCAATGTGGTAACTGGAGCGAAAGTAATAAATCGCGCAAGCAACGAAGAGCAAACGATTCCTTGCACAGGATTTTTTGTAGCAATCGGACACCAACCAAATACTGAAATCTTTAAAGACTTTATCAATTTAGATGAAACGGGGTACATAAAATACGAACAACCTGGAACTAGTAAGACAAATGTTCCTGGTGTATTTGTAGCGGGTGACGCTGCCGACAGAACATATAGACAAGCAATTACAGCTGCAGGAACTGGTTGCATGGCCGCATTAGATGCTGAACGCTATTTAGCTGCAAAACATTAACGACTAATATTCCTTAACTTTACAGTCGGGTGTGTAGCCCGACTTTTTTATTATGAAGGTTTTCCATTTATCAAAGAAAGAAATTAATGCATTTAGTCCACAGCAAATTTTGCTTTCGGAAGAACAACATAAATTATCTAAATTTCTAGGAAACCTGGATAAACTTTCAACTTTTGAAAATCAAATAGAGCTCAAGAAATCTCAATTTACAGATCAACAGCGACTTGAATTGCATCATGTTTTAAAAAGAGATTACAGCAAAAAACAACTTCCAAAAGCACAATCGTCCATTGATTTACTAACTAAATCAACTACATTCACCGTTACCACTGGTCACCAATTGTGTTTATTCTCAGGTCCCAGTTATTTTGTATACAAAATCCTACACACCATTCAATTAGCTCGTAAACTAAAAGAATCGTATCCCTATTATGATTTTGTTCCAGTTTACTGGATGGCAAGTGAAGATCACGATATAGAAGAAATTCGTTCCTTAAACCTTTTTAATCAAACTATTCACTGGAATACTAGCGCGGAAGGTGCAGTTGGTGATTTGCCAATAGATGGATTAAGCGAAGCAACAGAAAAGTTAATCCAATTGTTTAGAGCTGAAACATTTGGTGAAATGAAGGAGATCATTCAGCTGAAAAATCAAAAAAAATACGCTGATTTTGTTTTCGACTTTGTCACTCAACTGTTTCATGAATTTGAATTAGTTGTGTTAAATGCACAAGACAGTACATTAAAAAAACAATTTATCCCTATTGCCGAAAGAGAGTTGAAAACACAATTTTCTTTTCAAGCGGTAAATGAAACAAATAAAGTGCTTCAAGAGGAAGGATTCCACCAACAAATTCATCCGCGTGAGGTTAATTTATTTCACCTCAGTAAAAGAAAACGCCATCGAATTATTCCAAAAAATAATGGTTTTACCGTCGGAGATAAATTTTACACATTTCAGGAACTCGTTATTGAGTTTAGCGAGAATCCCGAATATTGTTCTCCTAATGTTGTGTTGAGACCCGTCTACCAAGAACTTATTTTGCCCAATATCGCATATGTTGGCGGTGCAGGCGAACTTTCTTATTGGATGCAACTAAAAAAAGTATTTGATGCGTGTAATGTGACCTTTCCAATTCTTCAGATGCGCAAGAGCTTTCAGGTTATTGACGAAAAAACTGAAGTAAAATGGTATGAACTAGGGTTTACATTAAGTGATTTTTTCAAGCCTTCTGATCAGCTAATTCGCATGTATACTGAACAAAAAATGAAAGAAGAAATTTCTTTTCAATCGGTAAGCGAAACGTTCTCTAAAATGCAAGAAGAGTTAAAAACAATCGGAAAGGAAGCGGGGAAAGAATTAGAAAAATGGATTGTTTCTGAAGTTGTGAAAATTGAAAAGCAAGTCGTACAAATTGAGCAAAAGTTAAAACGATCGGTAAAACAGAAACATGAAGATCAACTAAAATGGATTGAAAAACAAAAAGAGCGTTTTTTTCCAAATGGTAATCTTCAAGAACGAGAACTTAATTTCTTTCATTTTTGCGCTGATGGTAAAATATACGAAAAACTTCATTTGTTTCTCAACGAGTTAGATCCATTCGATCCATCTGTTGTTGTTTTAGTAAATTAATTTAACTTTGTGTCAATAATACACTAAGAAATGAGTCAAAACGGAATTCGAGACATATTATCAAAAAATAATGTAATACCTGTGGTAACTTTCAACAATGCAACTGAGGTTGATAGCACTGTTGATAAACTTACGCAATTGGAAATTAACTGCATGGAAATTACGCTTCGAACTTCTTTTGCCCTTGAAGCCATAGCATATGCTAAAAAAAACTATGGTTCAATATTTCAAATTGGCGTAGGAACCATTACCACTCGAAATCAAATACAGCAAGTTTCAGATTTAGGAGTTGACTTTATGGTGAGTCCTGGTATTTGCAAAGAATTAGCTCCCTACCTTGAACAAAGTTTAATTCCATTTATTCCCGGGGTTGCGACACCTTCGGATATAATTCAAGGCTTACAATTTGGGTGGGATACATTTAAGTTTTTTCCAGCCAATCTATACGGCGGCATTCCCGCATTGAAAACTTTCGGACAAGTATTTCCAAATGTACGATTTTGTCCAACTGGAGGCATCAAAGAAAACGACTATCTAGATTACTTAGCATTGGAAAATGTAATCGCGGTCGGTGGCTCTTGGATGAATATTGACTAAGAATAAATTTAAAAGTAATTCTAGTTTTTCACACATCGAACTGAAAATCCATCTGTTTTATTTCGGGCATATTTATCAGCGCTTTCAGTGACATAACTTAAATTTCTATCTATAGAAGTTCCAAAATCATATTCAGTGGTACTCCACCAATCTCCAAATGTTCCCATATAGCCAAATCCATTGGAATATCTTGCGCCACCCGGCAATAGCGATAACCCACTTAAATTAGTTGCCCCTGTATTCGGAGTTGACCATAATAATGAGGTACTTTTCATTTTTCCTCCAGCTATACTTTCGCCGCCTAACAAATCAGTCATTTGCGTCCATTCTGCGTCAGAAGGCACATGCCATCCATATGGACACACGTTTCTTGAATCAGAAACGGCATACCAATTATATAACTTACCATATAGAGAATCATAAGAACTATTATTTTCATAATTCACCCATGCACCTGATGATAAGTTCGACCATTGAATTTCTGAGGTAACATTTGGTATTGGATCTCCATTTTGATACTTGGTTACCTTTAAATTTTCTGCCATCCATTCTTGACTTCCAATGATAATAGTGGCGTAGGAATTTCCTTCTTGATCTGTTACAGAACCATAAATATAATTCGGATTTAATACTCCTGAACTATTAGAAGAAGATAATGTAGTAAACGATATTTCATTTCCATATACAGTAATTCCTGAATTCAAAACAGCATATGCTTTTGCATAATATGTTGTATTCGGGGCTAATCCAGATAAATGACTTTCAAAAGAACCCGTACCAAAACCATCAGTGGTAATACCAGTGTAAAAATAGTAAGCATCTGGATTCGGAGACGTAGACCATACAACACCTTTAGAGGCTATTACTATATTTTGATTTTGTGTAATAGAACTTACAATAATAGCACTGTCACTGAAAATATTTGAAGAAATTAGGGGTTGTGTGTAAATTTTAGGTTTCTTTTCCTTAACACAAGATGACGCGATCATTATTCCAAAAACAATAACAAAATAGATTTTCATAAAAGGTTTTATTAATTTGAAATTATACATATTTATTGACTGTTGTTGAAATTTTTAAAATAACTGGCCGCCAATTTCATTCTGCTGCCGTACCAAGAACACATTTCTCCATCCACTAATTTAATGTGCGCTTTCGGGAATAAGCGAGCAAAATGTTCCATATGACTTTCCTTAAATGGGAAAGGTTCAGAGCTTAAAAAAACAACATCTGGAAGTTGACCTATCCATTCTGGATAACGTTCCTCTTCACAGGCATTATTAAATCCGATTTTTTCTAACATAGAATGAATAAAGGTACCTCTTCCGGCGAGGTACATGGGGTCGTTCCAAATAAAATAGAGGAAGCTCTTTCCTTTACCAATATTCAGATTACTGAATGATAATTCAATATCAAAAATCAATTTCTCAACTTCTATTTTTTTGTGTGTAATTTCTCCGAGAACACGCATCATGTCAATAGCTTCATTGAACGTGTTGCAATCACTCATCCAAACAGAGAATTCGCTTGCCAGCTCTTCAATCTGTTCTTTAACGTTTTCTTCTTTATTCCCTATAATTAAATCGGGGTTTAACAAACGAATGTTACTCAGATTCAAGTTTTTTGTGCCACCTACTTTTGTTTTTTGGTCTATAACTTCTTTAGGATGAATACAAAACTTCGTAATACCCACTAATTGATCACCTAACCCAATATCAATGATAAATTCACTAATCGATGGTACAAGTGAAATAATTCTCTTTGGAGGAGTCGAAAAAAATAATTCACGACCCATTTGATCCAAGACTTTCATCTTACGACATTGCCGAAATTACGTCGTAACGAGAAACAATATGATACTTTCCTTCAGCTAATTCTACGAGAACCGCCGGTGTGTTTTTATTGATAAGCTTACACAGCTGCTCAACTGGAGTATTTACGTTCACCACTGGAAATGCAGGACGCATTACCGATGAAATAGCGGCATCCCGTAATTCAGGCGCATCAACTAATAATTCATATAAATGACTATCATCGATAGAACCTACAAAAGTCCCATCCTTCATTACAGGTATTTGTGAAATACTGAAATTTCTCATTTTGGCAATGGCGTGTGAAACCAGTTCTTCTGCGTACAATGAAACCAAGGGTTTGTCGGCATGTTTCGCAACTAAATCTCCTGCTGTCAAAATTTCTTCCTCTAAAAAACCGCGTTCCTTCATCCATTCGTCGTTGAAAATCTTACCAACATAACGACTACCATGGTCGTGAAACAACACCACTACCACATCATTTTCTGTTAATTGATCAGCCAATTGAAGTACTCCTTTGATCGCTGCTCCTGCAGAGTTTCCGACAAAAATTCCCTCTTCACGGGCTAACCTTCTCGTGTAAACTGCGGCATCCTTATCGGTAACTTTTTCAAATAAATCAATCGTATTAAAATCGACATTTGCAGGAAGAATATCTTCACCAATACCTTCAGTGATGTATGGATAAATCTCGTTTTCATCAAAAATTCCTGTTTCTTTATACTTTTTGAATACTGAACCATATGTATCAATACCCCAAATTTTAATATTCGGATTTTGTTCTTTTAAATATTTTCCGACACCAGAAATAGTACCTCCCGTTCCCACTCCAACAACAAAATGCGTCACTTTTCCTTCGGTTTGTTCCCAAATTTCCGGACCAGTTTGTTCGTAATGCGCTTGTCTATTCGATAAATTATCGTACTGATTTACATACCAAGAATTGGGGATTTCAGTAGCTAATCTGCGTGACACAGAGTAATAAGATCTTGGATCGGAAGGCTCAACAGCAGTTGGACAAACCACCACCTCTGCCCCTACCGCTCTTAGAATGTCCATTTTCTCTTTGGATTGCTTATCATTCAAAACGCAAATAAGTTTGTAGCCTTTTATGATGCAAGCCAACGCTAAGCCCATACCAGTATTTCCTGAAGTTCCTTCTATGACGGTTCCTCCAGGTTTTATTAATCCAGCTTTCTCTGCATCCTCAATCATTTTCACCGCCATTCTGTCTTTTACTGAATTACCTGGATTAGTAGTTTCCACCTTTGCGTAAACTTTTGCTTTCAAACCATTAGTTAAACGATTTAATTTTACCAAAGGCGTATTTCCAATGGTCTCGAGTATGTTGTTGTATACTTTCATTCCGTATTTTTGACAAAGTTAAGCAAAGCGATGAATGGAAAGATTTTAATTCATGAATTCTTGAAAAATAAGCAATTGATTGTTCTATTATCATTTTTACTTTTTTTGAGCAACTCACAAGCGCAATTCGATTACCAAGGAATGCAATCGCTTCATTCAAATAGGAAACAAAATTTTGATCCATTTTTCAAGGTGGTGACGCATAGCGTTACACCGGTTATGTTTGCCCTCCCAGTAAGCAGCCTCGGAACCTGGGTGATTACGAAAGATAAAAAGTACCTTAGAAACACCTTCTTGCAATTGGAGGCCATGGCAATCAACGGACTCATTACGCTATCGTTAAAGGAACTTGTTAAACGACCTCGTCCTTTTGTAACTTATCCAGAGTTTGATAATTTGGTTTCTGCTGGCTCTTATTCATTTCCTTCAGGACATACATCCTCTGCATTTAATACCGCTACTGCACTAACCTTGTCTTGTCCAAAATGGTATTTAATTGTTCCCGCCTACACATGGGCTTCCTTAGCGGGTTATTCGCGAATTCACCTTGGTGTGCATTACCCTACCGATGTGCTTATGGGGGCATTTGTCGGTTCAGGGAGCGCTGTTGCCGGATATTACCTTAACCAATGGATAAACAATATTCAAAAAACAAAAAAACTTAAGAGCAAACTATGAAAATATTAATCACATTAAGTATTACATTTTGGTTTGCTTATCCTCGGTTTTTCGCACAAAATGAATCCTCTGCGTGTAGTATTTTGCCGCATCCTGTAACTTATGTTGTAAATCAATCAGCAGGAAACCAATCTTTCATTCAACTTACTGACACCTTATACTTTCAAGGAAATGATTTAAGTCAACAGGTTAAAAACCAACTAATTTACTTTGGAAAACTTGTACAAGGATTAACTCTTATTGAGTCTAAAGAAAATCCTTTTCTTACCTTCAAAAAACAACAAAATGTTATTGAGGATTCTTATTCTATTACAACCAACGGAAAAATAAGTATTCAATATTCAAGCGATGCTGCCTGCTTTTACGCGATGCAAAGTCTATTGCAATTAACGAAGGAAGTAGAAGGTAAATTAACTCTGCCAAATGTCTTCGTAAAAGATTATCCAAAATACAGATGGAGAGGCTTGCATTTGGATGTGTCTCGGCACTTTTTCACCAAAGAAGAAGTGAAACGATTTTTGGATATTATGGCAATTTACAAGT
This sequence comes from uncultured Lishizhenia sp., assembly GCA_964562965.1. Lineage (GTDB taxonomy): Bacteria > Bacteroidota > Bacteroidia > Flavobacteriales_D > Crocinitomicaceae > UBA952. The sequence continues at coordinate 6,194 of CAZLVX010000049.1, read as the reverse complement.
TCAACGTGTTTCACTGGCACCTTACCGATGACCATGGATGGCGCATTGAAAGTAAAAAGTACCCAAAACTGACGGAAATTGGTGCTTGGAGAGACAGTACTGTAAATTTGCATTATTCAACTCAACCAAGGAGCTACAATAAGGTTCGGTACGGCGGATTTTATACGCAAGAGGACGTAAAAGAAATTGTTAGTTATGCCGCTGAACGCTTTATTACAGTAGTTCCTGAAATTGAAATGCCTGGACACGCGCGTGCAGCTCTTGCCGCTTACCCACATTTGTCGTGCACAGGGAAATCATTACCTGTAGAGAGCTTATGGGGTGTTTTTGATGATATTTTCTGCGCAAAAAAAGAATCTATAGATTTTTTAAAAGATTTATTGGACGAATTCATTCCACTTTTTCCAGGTAGTTATTTTCACATTGGAGGAGACGAAGCACCGAAAACACGCTGGAAAAAATGTGTAAAATGCCAAGAAGTTATTACAACAAATAATTTAAAAGATGAGCATGAATTACAAAGTTACTTCATCAAACAATTAGACATTTTTCTCGATTCGAAGGGTAAAAAACTCATCGGTTGGGACGAAATCCTTGAAGGAGGATTATCTCCAAATGCTGTAGTGATGTCCTGGCGAGGTTTCGAAGGTGGGATTGAAGCTAGTAAATTGGGACACGAGGTTGTCATGACCCCTGGATCACATTGCTACTTCGACCATTATCAAGGGAAATCCAAAGAAGAACCCCTTGCAATTGGTGGTTTTACCCCCTTAGAGAAGGTGTACGACTTTTCACCAATACACCCGGAGATGAATTCCTCACAAGCGGCATATGTGCTAGGAGGACAAGCTAATTTATGGACAGAATATATCGATTCTTTTGACAAATTAATGTACATGGCCTACCCAAGAGCCATCGCACTTAGTCAAGTACTTTGGAATCCTACAACAAAACCCACCTACGATATTTTTGAAAAATCCTTAATCGAACAACATTTTCCAGTCTTAAAGAAATTAAACGTAAACTATGCCAGTACAAACCTCTTTCCGAAAATTGAATGGACTTCAGAAAAAAGTGGGATAAGTATAAAGGTAGAGTCAAAGAAAAAAGACGACATTTTTCACCTAATTTTTGAGAAACCTATTTTTATTGGAAAAAACAAATCTTCAGAATTAATTTTACAAAACAACCAATCTTTTTTGATTTCAAGAGGTTTAGGTTCCGACTCATTCAATTTTTCTCTCCACAGCGAACATTTTGGAGTATCTCAGTCCTATCGAGTTCTACCGCATAAAGCTCTTGGTGAAAATGTACATTTCATAACTAAACCTAGTAAACAGTACGACAGTGGTAAATTAACATTAGTAGACGGTCAATCAGGAAGCAGACCATGGAAAGGTCATGAATGGATCGGATTTGATACATGTAATGTTTCGATTGAAGTTACATTAGCAAAAAAAATACAGGTCAAGGAATTAAACCTTTCCTTCCTGCATGAACCCGGTAGTTGGATTTACGCCCCAAAACAAATTACACTTTTATGGAAGGAAAGAACTAAAAACCTTGGGACAACATTTTCTTTATCCTCAGGACAAGAAATAATAAGTCTACCATTTAACCGAAAAATTAAATCCATTCAAATTCAAATCTCAAATGTTGAGAAAATTCCGTCCGGTAATCCCGGAGAAGGACATGTTCCTTGGACATTCATTGACGAAATTATTTTACGCTAAAGACAACTAACCTATGTCAAGAATCTTTGTAAAAAGAAATTTTAATTTCGCCATATGCAAAGAGATTCATTTCTACGTCTTATGGGATTGAGCTCCATTGGTTTAAGTATTTCCAGTCTTTCGTCTTTAATAGACTTTTCAACCTCACTTGAAAAAACAGATAAAATGCCTACACTTTTCATTGGCCATGGTAGTCCAATGAATGCGATTGAGAAAAATACATTTGTTAATCGTATCCAACAACTTCAATCTCAACTTCCGGTTCCTAAAGCAATTATTTGCATATCTGCTCATTGGTTGACAATTGGTACTTATGTTACTGCGATGGAAAATCCTAAGACAATTTATGATTTCCATGGGTTTCCAAAAGAACTATACGAGGTTGATTACCCAGCTCCCGGATCTCCTGAACTAGCTGCCTCTATCAGTTCAATCGTTGAAGATATACAAATTCATCACGATATGTCATGGGGTTTAGATCATGGCACCTGGTCAATTTTAAGAAATATTTATCCCTCAGCAAATATTCCTGTACTTCAACTGAGTATAGATTGGAAAAAACCTTTGGATTTTCATGTAATGCTTGCTAAGAAACTTACGATGTTAAGAGACAGGGGTGTACTCATTATTGGGAGTGGAAATATCGTTCACAACTTAGGCCTTGTTGATTTTTCAAAACTCAACCAAGTAGGATACGGATTTGATTGGGCCATTGAAGCCAGAGAATTTATAAACGATAAAATTTTAAAAAATGATTTGAATTCATTACTTAAATACCAGAATGGACCGAATTATCTAAAACTTGCCATTCCTAGTCCGGATCATTACATTCCTTTATTGTATGTTTTGGGGCTTCGAAGGAACGATGACGAGCTGACTTTTTTTAATGACGAATTAATTGCCGGAAGCTTAAGTATGACTTCAATAATATTGAATTAAAAAAGCTACCCTGGGGTAGCTTTTTTATCAATGCTTGTGGTTGGGATCACTATGATCGTGATCGTGTGGCACCTCCGTTGGTGATTCCGTAATCGAAAGAATTTCAATGTCAAAAACCAAATCGGAATAAGGAGGAATTGTACCTGGTCTACCTTGTGCTCCGTATGCCTGATAGTAAGGGATTATTATTTTCGCTTTTCCGCCTTGACCAATCAAGGTAACTCCTTCTTCAAAACCTGAAATCATTCTTTGTTCTAAATATTTAAATGGCATGGGTTGATTTCTGTCGTAGGAGGAATCAAATTTCTTACCATCTGCTCGTAATGTTCCGCTGTAATGAAGTGTAACTTGATTACCTTTTTGTGCTCTTTTTTCGTCTCCCGGTTTATCTATAATGTAAACCAATCCCGTTGGACTTAATACAGCATTGGGGTATTTTACCTTAACTTCATTGTACATAAATGACTTATATTCCTCTTGAGACATTCCTGAAATTTTGGCAATTTTCTCTTGTCTTTCTTTTTCAGCTTTCGCAAATGCCTCGTAATATTTACCAAAAACTTCAATTGCATTAAACTTCTTAGCCTCACTTCCAACTCGAATAATTTTTACTGTTTTCATAACATCATCCTGTTGGATAGCATCCACAATCGATTGCCCTTGTACAACATGACCAAAAACTGTGTGCTTACCATCTAACCATGGTGTTTCCTTGTGCGTAATAAAAAACTGACTGCCATTTGTTGCGGGTCCAGAATTTGCCATGGATAATATTCCGGGACCTTTATGTTTCAAATCTGTTACGATTTCATCCGGAAATTTATACCCTGGTCCACCTGACCCATTTCCAGCAGGATCTCCACCCTGAATCATAAAATCTTTAATTACGCGGTGAAATTTTAAACCATCATAGAATGGCTTACTGATCACTACGTCACCGGCTTTATGGTTTCCTTCTGTTAAGCCTACAAAATTGGCTACGGTCATGGGTGTTTTTTTATACTCCAATACACAAACAATTTTTCCTTTCGTTGTATTAAACTCAGCATAAATTCCATTTTCTAATTTGGTTTGCGCGGATATTGAAAAAATGGTAAACAACGCAAACGAGGTAATTATTCTTTTCATAATAGTTAATTTATTCAATTATATCTAACAATTCAACTTCAAAGACTAGTGGCATGAACGCCTTTATAGGACTTCCTTCTGGAGCCATTTCACCGTATGCTAAATCTTGTGGAATATAAAACTTAAACTTAGAGCCAACAGGCATCAATTGCAAACCTTCTGTCCAACCGGCAATTACTTGATCAAGTCCAAATTCTGCAGGCTCACCACGATCTACCGAAGAATCAAATTTCTCTCCTTCAGGGGTATATCCCGTATAATGCACCTTTACCATACTCGTTGAAAGCGGTTTTTTTCCTTTACCCATTTTTTCAACAATATAAAGAAGACCTGATTCAGTTTCTTTAATACCCTTAACGGTTTTTTTTATTTCAGCAAGAAAAGCTTCTCCTTTTGCCATTTGTGCTTCAGCTTCAATTGCTTGTTTTTCTTGAAAATAATTACTTATTACCATATCAAATGAATCTACGACCTGCGCATTTTGATTTTTCAACGCATGCATAATTCCTTGAATTAACAATTCTTTATTCACTTCGGGCATATTTTGCAGAACATTTTTTCCGATACCGTTACCAATTAAATAAGAGACAGAATCTACTTGATTGTTGCACTTTTGTTGACCGAAAACCATTCCGCTCAAACATGTTATAAATATTAAGGTGTATTTCATAAAATTTAATTAATTACGTGTATCTATTCCCCAAAACATTTTGTTTCTAATGGTGTCAAGGAAATTATTATCTTCAAATTTCACCACATTAATCATGAATTCTGCCTTGGTTACAATTACTTGTTCTCCTTGCCTGATACTTTTTGATTTACCATCTAGACTTAACAAGTACGTTCTATCTCTACCTTCAACAGTTAATGTTATAGGCAGATGATCTGGAACAACCATTGGGCGGACGTTCAAATTATGAGGAGCTATAGGCGTTAAAATGTGCACTTGACAACCGGGTGTTATAATCGGACCTCCACAACTCAAATTGTATGCCGTAGATCCTGTTGGCGTAGAAACAATCAATCCATCTGACCAATATGAGTTTAAATATTTGTTATCCAAGGAAGCATGAACAGTAATCATCGAGGATGTATCTTTCTTGTGTAATGTTAATTCGTTGAGAGCAAAATTATCTTCGCCGTATAAATCTTCCTCCGTATGAACACGCAATAATGATCTTTTTTGGAAATCAAAATCTTTTTCTTTGATGCGGTTCAAAGTGGAAACAATATTTTCTTTTGATATATTCGATAAAAAACCCAATCTACCCGTGTTTATCCCAATAATTGGAACACCCGAATTTCTTATAAAACCAACGGATTGCAGAAACGTTCCATCACCACCTAAACTTATCATTAAATCAATACCCGAGGAAAAATCATGGTAATCCGAAAATGAATCCAACTTTTTATCAAAACCATATTTGGTAACAAGTTGGGATTTGAGTTCATTTTCAATTACAACGCCCCAACCAAAGCTTTCTATTACATCGATTACCTGCTGAAAATATTCAGTAGTCTGTTTGTTGAGTTTTCTTCCGAAGAGAGCAATTCGCATATTAAAACTTAAGAAAGTTCATCAAGGAATCATAACGCGTTTGGATATCATCGTCACCAAAACCTTTTTGATAGCTCGTTTTAACTACGTAATCGTAGCGCTCAAAGGTTCTCACAATATGCGTCAGATCCATTTGATTGATTTTTAGCGTAACGTCTAATTTTGTTGATTCGTGGTTAGATAAAATATAAGCACTTAAAATTCGTGCGTTGTTACTTTCCACGATCTGAGCAATTTGAGCCATTGAATAATCAACCGAATTTACTTCCAATACGATGATTCCACCAGACTCTTTAATACTACCTGTATTGGCAATAACTGTCATAACCTCGTAGATGGAGGTACATCCTAAATAATTTTCTTGCTCATCCAAAATTGGAAGGACACTTAATCTAAATTCAGACATTTTAGCCAGTACCTCATAGAGATGCGCTTTATCATAAACAAAAGGACGTGGTAGGTGATCAAAGAGTAGATCTAACGTTTTATCGACATCTAATCTATCCAGTATGTCTGATTCTGAAACTAAGCCAACAAAATTTCCATTTTTCAAAACAGGAAGATGTGAAACTTTAAATTCATCCATCCAATTAATGGCTTTTTCCCCTGTATCAGAGTGGATTAACGGTGGTATTTCCTCAGTTATTAAATCTGTCGCGCGCATATCTTGTGCCAAAGTACTAAAATCCTCTCAGAGTTTGTAATTTTACAATCAAAATTTATTCGATGACAAGATTAAGTGTCAATATAAATAAGGTGGCTACACTGCGAAACGCCCGAGGAGGAAATATGCCAGATGTCGTTCAATTTGCTAAAGACTGTGAACGTTTCGGGGC
>CAZLVX010000048.1:0-14005 GCA_964562965.1 uncultured Lishizhenia sp. | reverse complement strand
GGTGCAAAGATACATACTTATTCTTTCCTAACAATAACTTTTTGAAAGTTTTTTTTGAAAAACTAAAAGATTTTTTTCAACTAACTGAAAATTCAACTATTAGGAATGACCTCTACAATGTTTGTGTCTGCACAAATCAGGACACATTCCTCAAAAGTTAGATTAGTTTTACTTTGAAGCAACTGAATTGACGCTTTTAAGGCCTCACCAGAAATTGTATACTTAGAAATAGGTAAAATGTCTTCATTCAAATATTTTAAAGCAATAATGAAGGAAAAATTAATTGCATCCTCTCGTGAAACATCACCCCCGTTTACTAAAAAACGAACTTCCGATAAAACGACACCTATTCTACCTTGCAAGATAGCATGGGATTCAGAACTCCAATTCTTCAAAAATGAAAAGGTTCTTTTTAAAGAATATAAATCGTTGATAGAAAGTTTTACTACAGGATTTCTATTACTGTTCGAACGTAGAACATGAAACCAAAACCTAATAGAAATTATGGTAATTAATAAAGTGAGAACGCCAGAAATTTTGGCTAGCGAAACATTATTGAAATAAATTCCAACGGGCACAAGAATTAAAAGAAATGAAATTATTGATAGAATTGGAAAAAAATAATAACGTCGCATCGTCAAAACTTAATCCGCAATCCATTTATCATTAAACATTTCACCTTTAATGGTAACTTCTTTGGTACGAGAATAATCTTCGGCAGCAATTAACATTTGCTCTTTAGTATCTCTTCTGATTAAAATTGATGAAGATCCTTGCGATTTAACTTCAATGTAAAATCCGTTCTTAAGTTTGGCTGGTCTTGTAGCTGGTCTACCCATCTGTCTGCAATAATTATTTTACTAATATAACATCAATAAATAACAAATGTTGTTAATTGTGAATTTTTGTGAAATAAAAGTTATTAAGAATAGTATTGAAAATACTTTATGGAAGATTAATTTTGCGCATGATTAATTTTGAAAAGCTAAGTTATTACTTACCACAAGGATTTCTCTTCCAGCAAGTAAGTCTTCAAATAAATAGAGGAGAAAAGATTGGATTAGTTGGAAAAAATGGTGCGGGTAAATCTACACTTTTAAAATTAATTGCCCAACACATAAAGCCTTCAGAAGGAAGTATCCATTTGCCTAAGGAAACAAAAATTGGACATCTCACACAGGATATCATTATCGATACAAAATCGTCGTTATTTAAATTTCTAGATGAATCGAATTCCCAGTTGAATCATATTAGAACAAGATTAGAAGAAATTAATACCCAACTGGTAACTCGGACAGATTACGAATCAGCAGGCTACCTAGGTCTTCTGGATGAAATGAGTGATTTAAATCACGAGTTTCAAGTTATAGAAGGTTTTAATTGGGAGGAGCGAATCTCAGAAACATTAAAAGGGCTCGGATTTAAAGATTCTGATTTTGAAAAAGCGATGGATACCTTTTCGGGGGGGTGGAAAATGCGCGCTGAATTAGCTCGGATATTATTGAATGATCCAGACATTATTCTATTAGATGAGCCTACGAATCATTTAGATATCATATCCATCAGTTGGTTAGAAACTTATTTACAAAAATTTGAAGGTGCGGTAATCATCATATCGCACGACCGGCTTTTTTTAGATAATGTTACCAAGAGAACTTTGGAGATTAGTCTTGGAAAAATACTGGATTTTCCTTTTCCTTACTCTCTTTATAAAGAAAGAAGAGCAGAAGAGTTAGAACGCACTCAAGCAGCTAAAAAGCAACAAGATCGCGACATCAAACACACAGAAGAGCTTATAAACAAGTTTAGAGCAAAAAGTTCTAAGGCAGCATTTGCACAATCATTAATAAAAAAGCTTGAAAAAACAGAGCGGATTGAAATTGAAAAAGACGTAGTCTCAGGAATAAAAATTACCTTCCCTTTGAGTGTTCAACCGGGAAAATGGGTGCTATCACTGGAAGGAGTAGAAAAATCCTACGGAGATAATTTGCTATTTTCCAATTTGAATATTACCGTGGGAAGAGGAGAGAAAATTGCATTATTAGGTCCTAATGGCGTAGGAAAATCAACTTTACTTAAAACGATTACAAAAAAAATAGACTTTAAAGGAGAAGTACAATATGGTCATAATGTGAATGTTACGTATTTCGCCCAAGATCAAGCCGAGAAATTAGATGTAAATAAGACAGTCATGGAAACTGTTGATGATATTGCTGTTGGTGATATTCGAAAAGATTTAAGATCAATTTTAGGAACATTCTTATTCTCAGGAGAAGACACAGATAAAAAAGTAAGTGTTTTAAGCGGTGGAGAGCGTACCCGATTAGCATTGTGTCAATTATTATTAAGTCCTTCTAATTTTCTAATACTCGATGAGCCCACGAATCACTTAGACATACAAAGTAAACAAGTCCTTAAAAAAGCTTTGTTAAATTATGAGGGTACTTTTATCATTGTATCACACGACAGAGAATTTGTTGATGGATTAACAAATAGAATTTGGGATATAGAACACCAATCATTAAAAATACATCACTTTACGTTGAATGAATACCTTTCATACAAAATGAAAGAGAAGTCAAACGTAGTGAAAGATCAAAAGACAAAAGAAACAGCCAAAATAAAAGAAATTGAAAAACACAAACCAATTGAAAAGGTTGACGATAAAAAACAAAATAATCAAAAGGAACTTCAACGACTTGAAAAAGACATAACTTCTTTAGAATACGAAATAAAGAAGGTAGAGGAAGATCTGGCAAATTTAGATTATAATTCGCAAACTTATTCCAACAATTTATCCTTGTACGAAGATAAAAAAAGGGACTTGGATCAACTCATGTTAAAATGGGAAAGGCTTTTGTAACAAAATCATAATTCTAATTATATCTTTTTCTATCTCTAATCATCCTTCTCCGGTCTTTTCGCATTTTCTTTCTCATTTCTTTCGACTGATTTTTCCTATGTAAGCGGTAACGTTTTTTGATGTATTTTTTTTTCGATTTTTGATTTTTTTTTAATTCCTTTTTCGTTTGACGCATAGCTTTTTGATTGTTTCGTTGAGCATTTTCATGGGAAGCACAAGAAAACAAAAGTAAAAACAGGAAAATTTGGATAGTTTTAAACACTTGAAGTAGGAAGAAGATTTGTAAATTTACAGAATGAAACGCGTTTTTCTACTATTCATTACTTTACTTGTATTTTCAGGTTGTTTTAAAAACCAACAAAATCCCGTTCCAAATTTTCCATTTGACGTTGTGATTGACATTAATTTACCTTCCTACAATTCTCTCGCGGGCGTTGGAGGCTGGTGTTATATAGAAGGATACGGATCTAGAGGGCTGATTGTTTATCGCAGATCAATAGACGAATTTGTTGCATTTGATAGGCATTCGCCAAGCGATTTGGAAGGAAATTGCTTTCTGCCTTTATTTCCAGATAACGAGAATTTCCTCGTGCTGAAAGACACTTGCAACAACTCCACTTTTTCTTTGTACGATGGAAGCCCAATTAGTAATGCCAACATAGGTTTAAGGCAATACCAAACACTTTATGATGGTTTTAGTACCTTAAGAATTCGCAATTAATTCAACATTCAATGAACGAAATAAAAGTCACAATTATAGACAGAGAGGGAAATTCTCACGATTTAGTTGGTCCTACTGATATGAATATGAACATCATGGAGCTATGCAAAGCCTATGAACTCCCCGTTTTAGGAGAATGTGGTGGAATGGCTATGTGCGCAACATGCCAATGCTATTTAGAATCGGAAACAAATTTACCAACACAAAGTGACGCCGAATTAGATATGCTTGACCAAGCTTTTTTTGTTAAATCAAATTCTCGTTTGGGCTGTCAGATTCATTTAGATGAATCAATTGATGGAATTGTTCTCAGGCTGGCACCAGAAGCATACTAACTTTTAGCGATTACTATTTAATAGGAGTCCACCGTCCATCGGTATTGTATTTCCCGTAATCCACGAACTTAAATCACTTAATAGAAATACAGAGAGATTCGCCACGTCTTTTGGCTTACCGATTCCTAAAGGATATTGACTTGTTATTTTATCCCATTGGTCTTCGGTATAGGCATTCATGGTTTGTTCGTATATTTCGGTTTGAACTAGTGCTGGCGCAATGCAGTTGGAACGAATTCCATCATTAGCAAATTCCAACGCAACAGATCTTGAAAACGCTTCAATTGCAGCTTTGGATGACACGTATAAACTTCCTCCCATGTATGGATGTTGGACAGAAATCGAGGACATAAAAATGAATGACGCTTTTTTTGCAATCAATTTTCTTTGAAATAGCTGAGAAGTAAGCGTAATGATTGTTTCCGTATTTACTGCGTAGACATCATGAATATGTTTTTCTTTAATGAACTTAATGGGATAAGGGAAAATTTTTCCCGCACAATGAACAACACCATCTAAACTATCAATTTGGTTTAATAAGTGATCAACCTCTTCAGAATTAGTCAAATCACATTTAATTATCATCAAATTATTGTTTGATTTGATCTCTTCTAGTTTTTGGATATTTCTTCCAGTGGCTATAACTTTTGCCCCGAGTGAAAGGCAAGTTGTAACAATTTCTTTTCCTATTCCCCCTGTGGCTCCTGTCACCAAAATACATTTATTCTTAAGCTCAATCATGATCGATACATTTTACAGGAATTGGTCCCATTTTCAATAAAACATTTGCCCAAGATAAACCTACACCGAATCCACTGAGTAACAAGGTTAATTCTTTGTTTTCTATCTGATTTTTTAATGATGTACAAATTGTTAGTGGTATAGATGCAGAACTCGTGTTTCCGAAATTATCAATTGACATTGGAAATTTATCTTCCGCTAATTTCATTTTTTTTCGAACGGAATCGTTAATAAGTTTATTTGCTTGATGTAGAACAAAAAAATCCACGGATTCTTTTTCATTTTGAGCAAATTGAAGGCATTCATCAATTGATTTAGCCACTTCTTTTAACGCAAAATTGAAAACTTTCATACCATCCAAAGCCAGTTGATTTCGAGAACGTTTAATTCCCGGTTCATATTCTCTTTCCTCGTCAATAAATGTATTATAAGGAAATCGCGAATGTCCGTATTCAATCATAATTGCATCTTTTCCACTTCCGTCGGAGTGCAAATCAAAAAACATCGGCTCAGATTTCTCTTCAAACGAAAGCAAGGTTGCTGTACCTGCATCACCAAAAAGTGGATAGGTAGACTTATCATTGAAGGATGTTGAAATTGTGGATTTGTCACCCGCCAAAAGCAACCCTTTTCGAAGTCCATTTTTCATTATACTAGCGATTACCGATAGACCATATACGTATCCAGAACATCCGAGATTGATATCGAAAGCCATACAGTTTCTGTTTAACCCTAAGCGTTCTTGAAGCGTTACTGCTGTTGCGGGTAAGAAAAAATCCGGGGATTGAGAAACAAAAATCAAAACTTCGATATCTTCTCGGTTAATCTTTAAATCAGAAAGCAAATTTTCAGCTGCTTTGAAACACAGGTCAGAACACGTAAGTTCATCTGAGGCAACTCTTCTCTCTTTAATTCCAGTTGTTTTTTCGAAGAGCATAGACTCCGCAGGTGTGAATAGACTGTAATCAGCCGTTTTTAACCTATGTTTGGGCACACAAGAATAAATTGCGTCAACCTTTGCGTTATTTATTGAAAATTTTGCCACTAAGATTTTCTATTCACAATGATCGAGAAAAGGTCTTTTACAGTCAACGCATTTTTCAATTCTTCTCCGGTTAAAAGAACATCATAGTGATTATCAACAAGAGCGATTAAAATCAAAGCATGCATGCTGCTCCAACCTTCAATTTCCCTGATAGAAGTTTCAGGATAAAGTGTTCCCTTTTGAAGATCATCGAATTCGTTTTCAATGTGTTTGATAAGTTCTTGAATATCCATAATCAAATGTACAAATTTAATATTCGATAATTGTTCCTGCCCAAGAATATCCCACACCAAACCCCAAAAGCATCACTTTATCACCTCTTTTTAGTTTGCCTTCTTGTTCTGCATGGTATAGTGCTATTGGAATTGAACAAGAAACTGTATTCCCTATATTTTCAAAGTAAGTATAAAATTTATCTTCTGGTATTTTACACTTTCGTTTCAATGCTTTCAAAATAAAGTCACTAGCTTGATGAAAAACAAAGAGATCAATTTGCTCAAATGACAATTCATTTTTGTGTAGAACATTATCCAACAAAGTGGGTACTTTCTGAAGAGAAAACCGAGCAATTTCGAGTCCATTCATGTGCATTCGGCCATGTGCTAAAGAATCTGTTTGATTGCCATATTTTAATAGCCAATTTTCATCAATCGGCTTTCGTGTTGAACCATCGCGAACAATTAAGTTCTCAGCACCGGCACCATCTGTTCCGTACACAAATCGTCCAATTTTACCGCGATCCGATTTTTCTATAATTGTTGCAACGCCAGCATCTCCGAATATTGCGCGCATTTCAAAATCATCCGAATGTATAACAGAACTTGGGATATCAGCAGTAATGAACAAGACACACGTTGCATCTTCACTCAATAGAAAAGATTTTGCCAGGCTTAGGCCATAAACAAAACCGGCACACCCCATTGGCATATCCATGCATGCGCAATTTTGCTCGAGACCTAACTTAAAATGTAAGGTACTCGAAGTTGTTGGGGCTTTGTAATCAAGACCTTCGGTACAAAAAATCAATAAATCTATTTTCTTTTTTAAATCTGGGAAATTTGAAAGTAAACGCTCTGCAGCATGAAATCCCAAATCGGATCCAATTTGACTTTCACTTCGAATTCTTCTCGAAATAACGCCAGTAGATTTATAAATTTCCTCTTCCGTTTTCTCAAACCTTTCGGCAAGATGAGAATTGGTCAGTTCTATTTCAGGTAAAAAATACTCGATATGGGACAGCTCAATATTCACAGATCAAAAATAGGTCAAATCTTTATTGTATTGAATTTGTATGAATAAAAAAAGAATGTTCGTTGAAAAGTAAATTTTTACTAGAGGCAACTTTTTATTAACTTTGACGTCAAATGTTTAAACTAAACTATCTGTAATGAAGACTTTTATTCTTATTACACTTTTACTCTCAAGTTTCTGCATAAAAGCACAAGTAAAAGTTACACCAAAAAACTCAATTAAAACTCAAACGCATCAAAAGCAAGAGGGCGGTAAATACTACAGCGAATACGTTGTAAAACCTGAAAAATTAAAGACATTTTTTCATTCTGGACAAATACCTTCAAGTTTTCCTAAGTACGATAAAGTTAAGTCTTATGACGAAAACAAATTAATTGCGAAACAATGGGCAAAGAATAACAAAATGCTCATTAAGCAAGAATATTGGTACAAGTTTGAAAAATAAGAGTGCATATGTCTCGGTTATTACTGATTATAACTTTTGCAATTTCATTTTTTGAACAGCAAAGTATTCTCGCACAGGGCTGTTTAGGAGCTGACCCGTTTTGTACAGGAACGAGTTACACCTTCACAAATAGCACGAATGTTGCAAATCTTGGTTCTGTCGACTGTTTAGGTTCTACTCCAAATCCTTCATGGTATTACATGGAAGTAGACCAGAACGGACCAATGGGTTTTACCATTAGTCAGACTTCAACATCGGGAGCTGGTTTGGATGTTGATTTCGCATTATGGGGGCCTTATTCTTCATTGGCTGCCGGATGTGGCAACCCTTTCCCAAATGGAACACCTATCGACTGTAGTTATTCAACAGCGGCTACTGAAAGTGTTAGCATTCCGAATGCACAAGTTGGTCAAACTTACATTCTTCTCATTACAAATTTCTCTAATTCGCCAGGAACAATTACCTTTTCACAGACTAGTGGATCTGGTTCGGCTGACTGTTCTTTCACTTGTGGCGTGGCATTGACAGCAACTCCAAGTGCATGTAATAACAATACTTATTCAGTTAGCGGTAATCTTACAGTAACGGCAGGACCTGGTATTTCGGTGCCGAATACAGGAACAGTAACAATTGCAAACAGTTGTGGAGGATCACAAACTTTTAACGCTCCATTCACAAATATTCCCTACAACTTTACGGGTTTGACAGCTAATGGAGCTGGCTGTGTTATAACAGCAACTTTTTCAAATTTTCCGAATTGTAACACGGTACAAAATTACACAGCGCCAGCAAGTTGTGTTACACCTTGTTCCGTTTCCTCTGTAACTGCCACACCGACAGCTTGTTCATCTAATTTATATGACGTTAATGGTCAAATTAGTTTTACCAATCCACCAACAACAGGTACTTTAACAGTCACTGGGTCTTGTGGAGGAACACAAACATTTAATGCGCCTTTTACTTCACCACTTAATTATTCATTTACGAATTTAACCGCGAATGGAGCCGCATGTTCTGTGACTGCAACATTTTCAGACAATACGTCATGTACGAATACCGGTAATTATACTGCTCCACAATCATGTAACTGTGCAGTCACTGGAATTACAGCTACGCCTACGGCATGTGCTTCAAACCTATTCTCACTAAACGGAAATGTTAGTTTTACAAATCCACCGAATACTGGAACTTTAACAGTTTCGTCTTCATGCGGTGGAACTCAAACCTTTAACGCCCCATTCACTTCTCCTTTGGCATATTCCTTATCAGGATTACCTGCCAATGGCGCAGGATGTACGGTAACCGCAACATTTTCGGCAAATACAAGTTGTTCGTTGACTCAAAACTTTACGGCTCCCGCATCATGTAACTGTTCCATTTCTGGAATTACTGCAACACCAACCTCCTGTTCTTCAAATCAATATTCAGTAGGCGGTAATATATCATTTGCCAATGCGCCAGGAACAGGTACTTTAACAATAACAGGATCTTGTGGTGGCACTCAAACTTTTAACGCACCTTTTACATCGCCTCAGGCCTACAATCTAACAGGTTTAACGGCAAATGGAGCTGGATGTACAGTAACAGCAACATTTTCAGATAATTCAAGCTGTACATTAACCCAAAATTACACAGCTCCGGCATCATGTAACTGTTCGATAACCAGTGTTACCTCATCTCCAAGTCCTTGTGCGAACGATTTATACAATGTTACAGGAACTATTAATTTTGTAAATCCACCTACCTCTGGAACACTTACTGTTACCTCACCATGTGGCGGGTCTCAAACTTTTAATGCTCCATTCAGTTCGCCAACTAACTTCAATTTCACTGGACTTACTGCAAACGGGGCCAATTGTACTGTTACGGCAACTTTTTCTGCGAATTCATCCTGCACGAATAACTCAAGTTATACAGCTCCACAATCGTGCTTATCTACCAATAATTGTGTCGTCGATGCCTTTTGCACAGGAAATACGTACACCTTTCCTGCAGGGGTGAATCAAACAGATGCTAATATTACCTACCCTGGTAATAATTATAACTGTTTAGCAACATCACCAAACCCAGCGTGGTATTACATGGAAATAGCCCAACCTGGAACACTTGATATCAACATGACGAATTCATCTGGCGTGGATATTGACTTTATTCTATGGGGTCCTTATACCAGTTATGCGAATGCCATGACCTATTGTAATAATTTTGGTAATGCAACTTCGGGATCTAGTATTAATACAGTTGTAGATTGTAGTTTTTCAACTGCTGCAACTGAAACCGCCAATATAGCAAATGCTCAAACAGGTGAAGTTTATGTTCTACTAATAACAAATTTCTCAAATACGGCAACGAACATTACATTCAATGGAA
Source organism: uncultured Lishizhenia sp. (assembly GCA_964562965.1). Lineage (GTDB taxonomy): Bacteria > Bacteroidota > Bacteroidia > Flavobacteriales_D > Crocinitomicaceae > UBA952. The sequence goes on along the minus strand of CAZLVX010000048.1, from coordinate 4,234 downwards.
GCGGAACAGCAACTACAGATTGTTCTATTGTCACCCCTACTTGTAATTTTACGGGTATTACAGGTACAGTATCCGCTTGCAACGGTACGAATAACACATATTCTATCAATGGTACTGTTTCTTACACGGATCCACCTACAACAGGAACGCTCACGCTTACAAATTCATGTGGAGGCACCCAAACTTTTAACGCTCCATTTGGATCATCCCAGAATATAAGTTTCACAGGATTAAATGCAAATGGAACCAGTTGTACTATAACAGCAAGTTTTTCTGCTGACCCTTCGTGCACTGCTACACTGACGTATACAGCGCCACCATCTTGTACCTGTCCAGCTGAAGTTGGGACATACACTACAAACATAAGTGGTAATTCCAATTCGATGAACATGTTGTGTTATGGTGATCAAATTGATGTTACTTCAAATAATAATTGGACACCTCCAGCAGAAATAATAGGTGCAACAGATCCCAATTCACCTAATTATGATGCAAATGCACCAGTTTATGACCCTGGAATTTCATGGTTAGTTTATGCATGTCCGCCTTCAGTAGCTTTGACACCAGCTCAAAGTGCAACTTCAGGACTTGGAATACCGGATGACCCTTGTTTGCTTGGCGTGGTAGCTGGCACTCCTGATGTAACGGACGTAAATGACTTATCTTTAATCAACGCTTTCCCTGCTGGTACATTTACAAACAATACTGTTTATTTGGTTCCATTGACTATGTATAGTGTGCAAGATGGTATTTATAGCTACGTAATTCTTCCAGCGCAAGATTGTTATGAATTGGGTACACCTATAGTTGTTCAATACTTGCCTCAGGTTACGTTTACACAAACCCAGAATTGCGCAAATGGAACGGTAACAGCCACAATTTCAGGTGGTGCTGCTCAATTGAACGGAACAAATTTCACAGTCGTTTCGGGTAGTTTGACTCCTACAACGGCACAAGCGATTAATACCACAACAAATAATGGTGGAAGCATCACAATTGGTGGGTTACAAACAGGGCCCTATTCTTTTCAAGTAGAGGATGCAAATGGATGCCCGGTAACAATTAGCGGCAACTACACTGGTGCAGAAACAGCTTCACTGTCATATCCAGATAATTTATTTTGTACCACGGACAATGATCCATCCGCAACAATGGTTGGCACACAAGGTGGAACTTATTCAAGTGGCCCTGGATTATCAATAAACGCAACTACAGGAGCGATTGATTTATCTGCATCAACACCTGGGGCTTACACCGTAACCTATACTACGCCTGGTACATTGTGTCCGGCATCGGATAGTTATAATTTAACAATTGAAGGTAATCCAGATGTAGATGGCGGTGCTGACTTAACATTATGTCCTGGAAATCAAATTACACTTGAAGGCCAAGGCGCTCAAAATTATACTTGGAACTTAGGATTAATTAATGGAATTCCATACTTGCCAAATATTGGTGTAACGGAGTTTTATTTAACAGGTACTTCAAATGCAGGATGCGTTGGTTACGATACTGTCGTGGTAACAGTCCTGGAAACATGTGAAATTGAGGATGAATTGGTATTTTGGGTCCCTAACACTTTCACTCCAGACAACGATCAATTTAACCAAAGCTGGAATGTTGTTTTCTACAGCGGATATGATCCTTTTGCCTTTGAATTATATGTATTTAACCGTTGGGGTGAATTAATTTGGGAAAGCCATGATGTGAATATAGGTTGGGATGGCACCTATTTTAATGGAAGAAAATGTCCAGATGGTGTTTATACCTGGAAAATTAAATTCAAAAGATTACAAAACGACGAAAAGCAAACAGCAGTCGGACACGTTACATTAATTAGATAACAGAAGGGACTTCGGTCCCTTTTTTTATTTTAATAAATTTTCAAAAACTTTCTTGAATTTTTCCACTTTCGGCCTCACCACTGCCTGGCAATACAGATTTGAAGGATTACGCTCGAAGTAATTTACGTGATAGTCTTCGGCACGAAAATAAGCAGTAATCGGTACTATTTCAGTGACGATAGGTTTGCTCCATACTTTATTCTCATCTAACATTACTTTTGCATTTTCAGCAATTTCTTTTTGCTGCATATCATGATAAAAAATTACGGATCTATATTGTGTGCCAATATCGTTACCTTGTTTATTCAATTGTGTTGGGTCGTGAAGAAACCAAAACAACTCTAAAATTTTATCATAGCATAGAATTTCATCGTCATAGAATATTCTCGCTACCTCAGCGTGACCAGTACTTCCTGAACACACGTGTTCATATGTTGGATTATCGACGTGACCACCAGCATAACCTGGCTCAACTTCTATAACTCCCTTCAAGTCTCTGAAACATGCCTCAATGCACCAAAAGCACCCTGCACCTAATGTCGCTTCTTTTATCATTCATCAAAAATATTTATTTTGGAACAAAAAGTAAAGAGGCTGAATTAACACAGTAACGTTTCCCTGTCGGAACTGGTCCATCATCGAAAACATGCCCAAGATGAGCATCACACTTTGCACAACGAATTTCTAATCTAAGCACACCTAGTTCGTAATCTTCTATTTTTTTTACTTTTCCTTGGGTTAACACATCAAAAAAACTCGGCCAACCAGAACCAGAATCGTATTTCGTTTCACTTGAAAAAAGAGGTTCATCACAAGCTACACAGGCATACATTCCTTTTTCATGATGATTCCAATATTTACCTGTAAAGGGACGCTCTGTCCCGCCATCACGCACAACATAACAGACGTTCTCCGGAAGAGCTCTACCATTAAACTGATTTTTATCACTCGAAGAACCAGGAGGATTAGATTTCGAAATTGTTTGATGTTTACTGTTTTGAGCACAGGAGCTAAACACCGTGAAGGAAAGAATCAATACAAAATATTTCATGCCTTTAGAACAACTAATTTCCCAAAAAGTTCCTTGAAATAAAATTGTACTTTTGGGCATGCAAGAATCACTCGGCGCGAATTTTTGGAGAATATCATTTTCTATTTTCTTTTTTATTCTCGGGTTTAATTTGATTCTTCCAGAAATGAATACATTTATTTCCCGTTTAGGAGGCGAATCTAATAAAGGATTAATTATTACTTTATTTTCTATTAGCGCACTATTCTCTCGTCCAATTTCGGGTAAACTTTCTGATTTAATCGGACGAAAAAAAGTTATTTATTTTGGGATTTTTATTTCGGTGCTCACATCGCTTTTCTATCCTTTATTTTTAACTGTTCCCTTATTTCTTGCGCTCCGTTTTTTTCACGGCCTAGCAGCTGGATTCACTCCTACAGGAGCAACAGCTTTAGTAACTGATATAATCCCTGAAAATAAACGTGGGCATGCAATGGGGATATGGGGAACTTTTATTTCACTGGGAATTGGCATCGGGCAAGGTTTAGGGTCTTTTATTTATCAATTTGGTGGATTTAATTTTCTCTTTTTCGTCGCCGCATTACTTTCCAGTCTTTCGTTCCTTTTAACCTTGAACATTAAAGAAACACTTAATTCACCTCAAAGTTTCTCATGGAATTTATTAAAAATTCGCCGAATCGATTTATACGAGAAAAAAGTAATTCCAGCTGCTATAACAATGGTTCTAACCGCGCCCTGTTCCGGTTTTTTATTTGTTTTAACACCTGATATTTCCGAAAACCTAGGAATCGAAATGAAAGGCTTATATTTAGGTATTTATGCTATACCAACAATTCTCATTAGGCTATTTTACGGTAGATTTTTTGAAAACGTTAAACGTGAATTAGCGATGATAATTGCCTGTTGTTTTTTATTACTCAGTATCTTATTATTGCTTTATACAAACAACATTTCTTGTTTTATAAGTTCTGCACTCATTTTTGGAATTGCAACTGGAATATCTAGTCCAACCTTATTTGCTTGGACAGCAGACTTATCACCCAAAAATAGAAGAGGCGTAGGTGCCGGAACAGTTTTCATAGCGCTTGAATTAGGAGTTATGATAGGAAGCGCTTCTACCCTTTTATTTTACAACGGATCTTCTGACTCAATTCAGAATTCTCTTTTCGTAGGAATCACACTTGTAATTTCAGCACTAATATATTTAAGCTATCGATTAAAGTCGGCTAATTAGAAAGTTCTTTTTCGGAAAGATATTTTCTTATTACATAATGTCCAACATAAATCAAAGGAGTAAGCGAAATAGCGATCAACAGCTTTAAAATATAATTAGTTGGAGCGAGTGTCAAAAACTGCTCAA